>NZ_JACJQS010000015.1:0-106205 GCF_014696755.1 Anabaena sp. FACHB-1391
GCTTTTATTATAGGAGAAGTTGAAGGAACTGATCAAGAAGATCGTTTAGGAAGATTAAAACGTAATATTAATGATGTTAACCGGGAATCTTTGGTTAAGTTAAATCAATTGTTATTAGATGAATTTGGGAATTTAAAGATTAAATATGAGGAAGTGCAGTTAAAGGGTAAACCTGTTAAACGGGTTTTAAATATTGCGGATATGGAGGCTTTAAAACCTTTTCATTGGGGTTATCATTTTGATCAAATTATTGCTAGGGGTGGTTTTGATATTATTTTGGGTAATCCTCCCTGGGAGATTTTTAAACCACAAGCTAAGGAGTTTTTTGCGGAATATAGTGATTTAGTAACTAAGAATAAGATGGATATTAAGACTTTTGAGAAGGAACAAAAGCAGTTATTAGCAAATCCTGAAATTGCTACTGCTTGGTTAAGGTATCAAAGTCAATATCCTCATGTGAGTTTATATTTTAGAAGTGCGGAACAATATCTTAATCAGATTTCTGTGGTTAATGGGAAGAAACAGGGAACTGATATTAATTTATATAAGTTGTTTGTGGAACAATGTGTTAATTTACTTTCTGAAAATGGTGAGTGTGGTTTGGTTATTCCTAGCGGTATTTATACTGATTTGGGTACTAAGCAATTACGGGAAATGTTGTTTTCCCAAACTAAGATCACTGGGTTATTCTGTTTTGAAAATAAAAAGGCTATTTTTGAAGGGGTACATAAAAGTTTTAAGTTTGTGGTTTTGACTTTTGAAAATGGTAATAAAACTTTATCATTTCCGGCTAGGTTTATGCATCATGATGTGGGAGAATTAAATAGTTTTCCTGATGATGATTGTATTCATATTTCTGTGGATTTAATTAAACGGTTATCTCCTGATTCTATTTCGGTTATGGAGTTTAAATCTGATTTAGATATTTTCATTGCGGAAAAAATGAGTTGCTTTCCGTTGTTGGGGGAGGAAATTCAGGATAAGTGGAATTTAAAGTTAACTCGTGAATTTGATAGAGGTAATGATAAGGACTTGTTTAAAATCGAATACAAGCAAGGTAGTATCCCTTTATTAGCAGGTAAGATGTTTAATCAATTTGAACTAACTAATGAAAAATCACCTTATTGGATAGATGAGAAAGAAGCAAGAAAATCACTTTTAAGTGATAATTTTGATGATAAAAAAACATTAGATTATCAAAAATACCGTTGGGTACATCGTAGAATTGCTAGTAATACGAATGAAAGAACATTAATAACTACTATTGTTTATCCTAATATTTTTTGCGACAATAATAGCACAACAATTAATTTAAAAAAATCAGAAATATCTACTCAAGAAATGCTATTTTTATGTGGAATATGTAATAGCTTTGTTTTAGATTGGATGTTGCGTCAAAAAGTGACAACTACCCTTAATATGTTCTACATTTATCAATTACCCGTACCCAGATTAACAGAAAAAGACCCATTTTTTCAAGAAATAGTAGAACGTGCAGCCAAACTAATCTGTACCACAGCAGAGTATGATGAATTAGCGAAAGAAGTAGGATTAACAAGTCATGAAAACGGAATTACAGACGAGAGAGAAAGGGGGAAAATCCGCGCGGAATTAGATGGAATAATTGCCCATTTATATGGATTAACAGAAACAGAATTTAGTCATATATTGAGTACCTTTCCCATAGTAGCAGAAGAAGTGAAAACAGCGGCTTTAAATGCTTATCGGGAAATGGTTAAATAACGTTAACGTAGGGGTAATTCATGAATTACCCCGACAATTTATAATAAAAACGGATTAAGATTAAAACTAAGATCATGCTTGAAACAGTTCCATAACTGACTTAATTTCATCCATTGTTACATCTGTTTGTTCCAGTTTAGAATAAATTAACAGTAAAAGGACATTTGTAGGTGATTCAATTTGATAAATAATTCGATAACCACTACTTTTCCCTTTTTGAATGTCACTGTTGCGAACTCTTACCTTCAAAACTGTATACCCTGTTCCTGCAATTTGATCACCTAAAAAATTACCACTTTGTAATTCTTCAATTATTGGTTGAATATCAGTACGAATATGGCGATATTTTTTTGACAAACTGCGTATTTTTTGTTGAAAATTATCGGTAAAATTAACGATAACTGGTGTTTCACTCAACATCAATACCTTCCCAAAGTTCTGAAATTGGATGAACTTTACCTGCTTTAGCTTCTTGTAATGAGGTTTTCAAACTTTCTAAAACAGCTTCTTTTGATTCATCATCTTCATCTAATTCATCTTCAATAAACAAAACAATTAATTTAACCCGACTTGGTTTATTAACTATCAGAGGATGATCTAAAGAAATGTTACCATTTTGATCAATCGTTGCCATTATTTCTTGCGCTATCATATTTACTCACCTGTAATTACTACAACTATTTTACTATATTATAGTAAACATTGATCAAGATCCCCAACTTCTGTTTTAATATTGTCAATCAATGATAAATTAATCATAGAAGACAGGGATATAAATATATAAATAATGTGTTATAATATCCCAATTAGCAAGCAACAGGAGTAAAAACCATGACTGTTAAAGAATTGATTTATGCAGAAATTGATAAATTACCAGAAGATCAACTTAATGAAGTTTATCAATTACTTCAAGAATTTATCAATAGAAATGACACTAATAAAAAAGAAGTTGTATCTATTAATCGCAGTTTTTTAGATCAGCAATATCAAATTATATCACAAAAAGTTACTCAACAATTTGATAGTGAATGGTTAAAAACACTAAAAACAGAAGATGATTTATTACAAGCAGCTATTGAATTAACTAAACATGAATAATACATGAATAATACATGAATAATATTTTACGTCTCTGTCTGGATCTAAATATTTGGTGTGCTGCATTGTTAGCTGACGCTAAAGGTAGAAAAGGTACAGCTTGTCAAAGTTTAGTGGAAATTGTGCGTGATCGTAATTGTAATTTGGGTAAGGTTGAATTAGTAATCTCTTGGGGAATGTTAAATCGTTTACAGCAGGTATTACAAACTCAACCCAAATTACAAGTTTTACCAGAGGATGCTATTTTATATATTAATATTATTCTTAATTATGCTCAACTTAATCCTCAATTAACATTAGGAGGAACAGGAATTATTCCTATATCAGATGGAGAAGATCAGCACGTTTTAGAAACAGCTTTAGCAGGTAGAACAACAATATTAGTTACAGCAAACTTTCAAGATTTTTTAGCCAAAGATGTTGAGATTATTTTACCAGAAAGACATGGTATTTATAGATCACCATCTCATAATTTTCAAATAGTTCATCCTTACTTAATGATGAATTGGCTTAATGAAGGTAATATTCCTATATTAGATCCCTAACTTATATTTTAATTGTGTCAATCAATGATAAATTGTATAGTAAATGCTTATCAGGAAATGGTTAAATAACCTCAACCTAGGGGTAATTCATGAATTACCCCGACAATTCATAAATAAAAACAAATATCTGTTACTGGTTTTTTTAATTGTGTCAATCAATGATAAATTCTATAGTGCCTCAGACTGCGTAAATCCTGTTAAAATAAAATAGTAACTACACTCGTAACTACATCCTAGAAATAATCATGATAGAAACTTTAAAATTACGCAAAATTGGTAATTCAGTCGGGGTAACATTTTCTAAAGAATTTTTAGAAAAACTCAATCTTTCCGAAGGAGATACCGTATTTGTAACAGAAACCGAACATGAACTTCAACTCAGTGCTTATAACCCAGAATTTGAGAAAGCAATGACAATTTACCGCGAAGGTAGCCAAAAATTTTGTCATGCACTCAAGGAATTGGCTAAGTGAATGAACCAAATTGGCTCACAGAAGAGTGTGTATCAAGTAAGATGATTGTAAACATTCCCAATCTTCTAAAGCTACAGGTTCGGTAGGATCATCATAATGGATCACTAAATTTTGACAAATAAAAAATGTTTAAGGAGTTAAAAAAATGAAACGAGAAAAAATAATCACTTTTTTAAAAGATCATGCGACGGAGATTAGAGGTTATGGTGTAAAATCTTTGGGGTTATTTGGTTCGGTAGCGAGAGATGAAGCGACAGCTAAAAGTGATGTTGATTTATTAGTTGAATTTGAAGGAAAAGTGACATTTGACTGCTATATGGATTTAAAATTTTTTCTGGAGGATAGTTTAGGCTGTTCAGTAGATGTAGTTAGCAAGAAGATGTTAAAGCCTCAAATTAGAAATGTGGTGGAAACAGAGGTTATCTATGTCTCGTAGTCTTAGATTGTATTTTGAGGACATTTTAAATATTGGTAATTAATAAAAACTATGCCACACATTTTTGATAATATCAACGAAAAACTACTACCCCAACTCAAAGAAAGCCTCAAAGATGCCCATAGGGCAGATTTTTGTGTAGGTTATTTCAACTTACGAGGATGGAAATTAATCCAGGAAGAAATAGAACAATTTACCGGAGGAGAAAATAACTGTTGTCGCTTATTAATTGGAATGCAGAAATTACCCAAAGACGAACTTAACCAAATGTTAGGTTTAGGAATATCTCCTAAACCCATATCCCAGGGTGACGCAATTAACCTGAGAAAACGCATAGTCCAGGAATTTAGTCAACAATTAATGATCGGAAAACCAAATAATGATGATGAATTGGGTTTAAAAAGACTGAAATCACAATTAAACTCTAAAAAAGTAATAGTTAAATTATATTTACGTCATCCTCTTCATGCTAAACTTTATTTAATGCCTCAAAGCCATCATAATTTAAAAGCGATCGCTTTTTTAGGAAGTAGTAATTTAACTTTTTCTGGTTTATCAACCCAAGGAGAATTAAATGTTGATATCCTAGATAATGATGCAACTAATAAATTACAAACCTGGTTTAATGAACGTTGGGAAGACAGATTTTGTATAGATATTTCTGATGAATTGGCAGAAATTATAGATGAAAGTTGGGCAACGGAAAAGTTAATTTCTCCCTATTATGTTTATCTGAAAATGGCCTATCATCTCTCTCAAGAAGCGCGAGATGGTTTAAGTCAATATACTATACCTTATGATTTTCAATTATTCCCCTTTCAAGCAGCAGCAGTACAAATTGCTGCCCATTATGTTAACCGTCGTGGTGGTGTTTTGATTGGTGATGTGGTAGGATTAGGAAAAACCTTAGTCGGAACTGCGATAGCGAAAATTATTGAAGAGGAACTTGGAATTAGTACCTTGATTATTTGTCCAAAAAATCTCGTTTCCATGTGGGAAAATTATAGGAGACAATATAGATTAACAGGTACAGTAGTTTCTATTAGTCAAGTCACTAAAATACTAAATAATGATTTTCATAATTATCGTTTAATATTAATAGATGAAAGTCATAATTTAAGAAATAGAGAAGGACAACGTTACGCAGCTATTAAAGAATATATAGAAAAAAACGGAAGTCGTTGTATTTTACTTTCCGCAACTCCCTATAATAAAAGCTATTTTGACTTATCTGCACAGTTACGGTTATTCGTTCCCGAAGATAAAGATTTAGGTATTAAACCAGAAAATTTAATCAATGAATTAGGTGAAAAAAGAGACTTTCAACGTAAATTTCCCCAAACTAATATTAGCACTTTAGCAGCATTTGAAAAAAGCGAATATTTTGAAGATTGGCAATTATTAATGAATCGTTATATGATTAGAAGAACCCGCAGTTTCATTAAAAATAATTATGCTGATACAGACCCTATAAATGAACGTAAATATTTACAATTTCCTAATGGTACTCGTTCTTATTTTCCTACCCGTATCCCGAAAACTGCTAAATTTACGATTAATAATGATGATAACTATGGAAAATTATACTCTGGTGAGGTAGTAGAAATTATTAATTCTTTATCATTACCCCGTTATGGTTTAGGAAATTACACTTTAGATAAATATAAACAACCACCCACAGCAGCACAACAACAGATATTAAATAGTTTATCCCGTGGTGGTAGAAGGTTAATGGGTTTTTGTCGCACGAATTTGTTTAAAAGATTAGAAAGTAGTGGTAATGCTTTTTTAGAATCTTTAGAACGTCATATTTTACGGAATTATGTATATCTTCATGCTTTAGAAAATAAATTAGATATTCCTATTGGTACACAAGATGCAGAGTTTTTAGATACTACCAATAATGATGAAGATGCTGATAATATTAATTCTACCAATTTAGATTTTGAAATAGCTGATGATGATCATGCAGAAAATGATGATCATAATGATGAGGTGAATTTTGCCAGTTTAACAAGTAAAGAAGCAGAATATAAACGTCAAGCAAAGGCTATTTATGAACTGTATCAAAATAAGTACCAAAAACGGTTTAAATGGTTAGATTCTCGATTGTTCAAATCTGAATTAAAAAAACATCTCCGGGAAGATGCTTTATCATTATTGAAGTTATTACATAATTGTGGAGAATGGAATTATCAAGAAGATCAAAAATTACAAACTTTGCAAAAATTAATCACGGAAACTCATGAAAATGAGAAGATATTGATATTTACCCAATTTGCAGATACAGCGCGTTATTTACAGGAGTGTTTAGAAAAAACCAATATCACTCAAACCGCATTAGTGACAGGAAAAATAAATGATCCCACAGCATTAGCTTATCGTTTTAGTCCAGAAAGTAATAAACAAAATATTCCCCAGGAACAACAAATTAGAATTTTAATTGCTACCGATGTTTTAAGTGAAGGTCAAAATTTACAGGATTGTCGGATAATTATTAATTATGACCTACCTTGGGCAATTATTCGCTTAATTCAAAGAATTGGTAGAGTAGATAGAATTGGCCAAAAAGCCTCAGAAATTCTCTGTTATTCGTTTTTACCTGCGGAGGGAGTAGAGGAATTAATTAATTTACGAGGGAGATTAAGTGAAAGATTACAACAAAATGCGAATGTGGTGGGAACAGATGAAGCATTTTTTGAAGATAGTCTTTCTGATCAGGAAATACTTGATCTTTATCATGAGAAATCGGGTATCTTTGATAAAGAGGATGATGGAGAAGTTGATTTAACATCGGAAGCTTTTCAAATTTGGAAAAATGCTATAGATGCTGATCCTAGTTTAGAACAAATTATCAAAAGTCTTCCTAATGTTATTTATTCTACCCGCGAATATGAAGGTACAAATTTAGATCCTCAAGGGGTATTAATGTATTTGCGAACTGCTGAAGGTACGGATGCTTTAGCGTGGATAAATAAGGAAGGTAAAAGCGTTACTCAATCGCAAATGAGAATATTAAGAGTTGCTAGATGTAACTGGGATACACCCCCCTTAAAAAGACATCCCCAACACCATGAAATTGTCTCTCAAGGGGCTGATTTAATCTTAGAACAGCAAAACTCAACGGGAGGACAATTGGGAAGTCCTAAAAGTGCAAGATATCGCACCTATTATAAATTAGATGCTTATATTAAAAGAACGGAAACACCCTTATTTCCATTAGGAGAAGATTGGCAAAATTTGAAAAAAGCTGTTGAGGAAATCTATCTTTATCCTTTAAAAGAAACCACAGTGATTAAAATTAATCGTCAGTTGAAAAGTGGAATTACAGATGAACAATTAGCGGCAATGATTGTCTCTTTACGTGATAATAATTCTTTGTGTATTATTCATCCTGAAGATGTACAGCAGGAAGCGCGGATTATTTGTTCATTAGGTTTATTTTCAGGATGTTAAATGATAATTTCTGGGATAATTTCTGGTTTTTTAATTGGGATTAAATTGGGATTAAATTGGGATTAAATTGGGATTAAATTTGTTGGGTTACGCTGTTGCTTAACCCAACCTACAAAATATTTCCTAATGATTACTTTCCAAATCCTTTACCTTTGCTGGTAGAAGGAAAACAAATACAATTTTCTAGTTGCTGGAGTAAGGTTTCACTATCTAGATTTTGACCAATTAGCACTAACTGATTTTGCTTTTTATTTTCATTCTTCCATTGATCATCATCAATAGTAAAGCGTTTACCACAAAGATGGAAAATATGACGTTGAGGACTTTCTTCAAACCACATAATACCTTTAGCACGGAAGACATTTGTAGGTAATTGATTATCTAGGAAATATTGAAATTTTCTAATAGCAAAGGGTTTATCACTTTGGAAGGAAATAGAGGTAAAACCGTCATTTTCTAAATGGTTAGAATGATCATGATGTTCATGATCATGATGTTCATGTCCACAGGTAGAATGATCATGATCATCGTGATGTTCGTGACCACAATTAGAATGATCATGATGATCATGATGATCATGATGATCATGATGTTCTTCTGTGTGGGAATCAAAGTATTTATCAGATTCAAACAAACCAACACTGAGAATTAAAGGAAGTGGAACTTGAGATTTTGTAGTCCGAATAATCCGCGCTCCTTCCTTAATATTATTGATTTTTTTCTCCAATTCCTGTAGAGTGGTTTCATCAACTAAATCTGTCTTATTGAGAATAATGACATCACCATAAGTAATTTGACTTAAAGCAGCTTCAGAATTGAATAAATCTAAGCTATAATTAGCGGCATCAACTACAGTAATGATAGAATCTAATCGGGTTAGATCTCGTAATTCTGCACCCAGAAATGTCATAGCTACTGGTAAAGGATCAGCTAAACCAGTGGTTTCGACAACTAGATAATCTAGCTTTTCTTCCCGTTCTAAAACCTTGTAAACAGCATCAACTAAGTCATTATTAATGGTACAACAAATGCAGCCATTACTCAATTCCACCATGTTTTCATCAGTGGAAATAATTAATTCATTATCAATACCAATTTCCCCAAATTCATTGACTAAAACAGCAGTTTTCACACCTTGCTGATTTGTGAGAATATGGTTAAGTAAAGTAGTCTTACCGCTACCGAGAAATCCGGTAATAATGGTTACTGGTAAACCTTTTTTAGTAAGTTCCATTGCGTGAGAGTCGGAATTAACTATTGTTTGCATGGTCAGAAAGTAGGATTTTGGTGTGTTTTTAATGTGTTTTTAATTTTATCTTGATTTTGGCGATTCTGCATGACGATAACATATTTACATACCAGCTTGAAAAATTTGGTTAGCAGTTAAGGTTAATTCGGGGAAAGTACGTGAAACTATAGTTTGATTTTCTCTAAATTGACTCACTTGATATTCCCCATTAATTAAATCATAGATAGAAATAGTTGGTTGTTTAGGATTTCCGATATAGGGAGTTCCTCCTAATGCTAAATAATCAACAATCCAATATTCAGGAATACCAATTTCTTCATAATCTTTGACTTTTGTTAAATAATCAACACGCCAATTTGTACTCACAACTTCAATCACTAAGGGAATTGATGCACCTTGGATAAGGGTAGATTCTTTTTCCCATAATGGTTCATTGATTAAATTATTGGGATTTACAAGTAAAACATCTGGTGAGTAAGCAGACTGATTTTCAGGTGGTTTAACTACAACAGTTTTTGCTATACCATAGGGTAAGTCTAAACGTGTAGATTCTGAGTTTATTTTTCTATTCAAAAAAATGATAATCCCTTCATGCTTGCCTGATGGTTGATTCATTTCAATAATTACTCCATGATGTAATTCATAATACTTTCCTTCTGGTTTCCATTCCACAAATTCCTCAAAAGTGACTGATTTAGTTTTGGGTAATGCTTGAATCATACTTTACCTCCAGTTGTTGACAAGATTAGCAAGTATTACTAATAATAGTTAATAGTTAATAGTTAGTTATTAGCTACTAAGACCTTCAACTATAACAAAATTTATCCATAAACTTACTCCATGCAGCTTGATCTTAATCTGGGATGACACCATTGTCATCAACTTGCGTTATCATTATTAATCGTCAGATGCCTTATTCCTCTATTATGACCCTATCTATTTACAATACTCTCACCCGTCGTCAAGAGCAATTTACCACCGTCGAACCTGGAAAAGTGAAAATGTATTGCTGCGGTGTGACAGTTTATGATTACTGCCATTTGGGTCATGCTAGAACGTCTATTATCTGGGATATAGTACGTTCATACCTGAAGTTTATCGGCTATGATGTGTATTACATCCAAAATTTTACGGATATTGATGATAAAATTCTCAAACGGGCTAGAGAAGAAAATTCCTCCATGGAAATCGTCGC
Organism: Anabaena sp. FACHB-1391; assembly: GCF_014696755.1. Taxonomy (NCBI): domain Bacteria; kingdom Bacillati; phylum Cyanobacteriota; class Cyanophyceae; order Nostocales; family Nostocaceae; genus Anabaena; species Anabaena sp. FACHB-1391. The sequence continues at coordinate 10,196 of NZ_JACJQS010000015.1, forward strand.
AGAACGCTACATTCAGGCATATTTTGAGGATATGTCGCGGTTAGGAATTAAAGAAGCTGACGAATATCCCCGCGCTACACATACAATGAATGGGATTGTGCGATTAATTCACGATTTAGAACATAAAGGTTTTGCTTATCCCGCTGACGGTGATGTCTATTATGCGGTACAGAATTTTAGCGAATATGGCAAACTTTCAGGACGCAAATTAGAGGATATGCAAGCGGGTGCTAGTGAACGGGTAAATATCGAAGACGCGGAATATCAAAAGAAGAAATACCCCTTTGATTTTGCCCTGTGGAAGGCTGCAAAAACCGGTGAACCTGCGTGGGAGTCTCCCTGGGGAAAAGGCCGCCCAGGATGGCATATAGAATGTTCTGCCATGGTGCGCGATCGCTTGGGTGATACAATAGATATTCATGCTGGTGGTGCTGATTTAATTTTCCCCCATCATGAAAACGAAATTGCTCAATCAGAAGCTGTGACTGGCAAACCTTTAGCCAATTATTGGTTACACAATGGTATGGTCAAGGTGGACGGTGAAAAAATGTCCAAATCCTTGGGTAATTTTATCACAATTCGGCAATTATTAGATCGTGGCATAGATCCAATGGCGGTAAGATTATTTGTCTTAATGGCACAATACCGCAAACCCATAGATTTTACCGATGATGGCATATTAGCAGCAACCAATGGCTGGCATACGCTCAAAGAAGGTTTACTTTTCGGTTATCAACATGGTAAAAAATTAGAGTGGGATGAATCTAACCTGATCCAAAATCTGAAATCTCAAATCCAAAATGCGGAGGTTGAGAGATTTAAAGCAGCAGTGAATGATGATTTTAATTTCCCTGGTGGTTTAGCAATAGTTTTTGAATTAGCCAAAGAACTAAATCGGGAAGGAAATATTATTATACATCAAGGAAAAACAGAAACACCTGCCAATGAATTACTGCAAAAATGGCAAACTCTAATTAGATTAGCAGATGTTTTAGGTTTAACCGCCCAAGCAGAAGTAGAAAATCCCGTTAATCATGGTATAAATGATGTTGATATTGAGGAGTTAATTCAAAAAAGACAGGTAGCAAGAAAAGCCAAAAACTTTGCAGAATCTGATCAAATTCGTGAGCAACTATTAAGAAAAGGCGTTACCTTAATAGATAGCAAAGAAGGAACACGCTGGCATAGAGGGGTTTAAACTGGTAAATTTAAACTGGTAAATTTAAACTGGTAAATTTTAATTTCCTTTGTAATTCCCAAAAACTATGGTTTTCAAAGTAAAGGTGGTTTACCTACTTGCGAGCAAAATGTTTTTCCATTACTGCTAAAATCATAGGTGCTGCTACACTACCACCACCACCACCGGAATGTTCAGCAAAAGCCACCACTAAAATTTCTGGTTTATCAGCGGGTGCATAAGCCCCAAACCAAGCGTGATTTTCTTTAACTCCTCGTCTCCAAGCTTCCGCAGTTCCACTTTTACCCGCTACTGGGGGAAGAGTCGGAGTATTTAATACCTTACCTGTGCCTTCGCTAACTACTTTCCGTAATCCCGCACGCAAAACCTTGACGGTTGTGGGTTTGAGATTTAATGATTCTCTCCAACTTTTAGCTTCTTCATGATCTTTGAGTAAATGGGGTTGGACACGATAACCACCATTAGCAGGTACAGCAAACATGACAGCGACTTGTAAAGGTGTAGTTTGTAAAGCCCCTTGGCCAATGGACATATTTATAGTATCACCCACAGTCCAATCTCTTTTCCATACCTTCTGTTTCCAATTCTCATCGGGAACTAAACCTTTAGCTTCCTCTGTAGTAAATTCAAAACCAGTTTTTTGACCAAATCCATATTTACGAGTCCATGAAATCAATGTCGGTCCGCCAACCCGCTTCCCAATTTGATAAAAGAAGGTATCACTACTCCACTGTAGCGCTCCCACAAAACCCAATGGTCCAAAACCAGCATGATTCCATTCACCAAATCTAGTCCCACCAATAGTTAAAGAACCATAGGTTTGTAATACTGTATCTGGAGAAAATTGTCCCGATTCTAGCGCCGCTGTGGTGGTGACAATTTTAAAGGTACTAGCGGGAGGAAAGGCGCTAATAGCACGATTAACTAAAGGATGTTCCGAACCTTGGAGACTTTCCCAATCTTTTTGGGAAAGTTTTTGTTTAGAAAAAATATTCGGGTCAAAACCGGGATGAGACACCATTGCTAATATAGCACCATTTTTAGGGTCAATTGCTACTATTGCCCCATTTCGATTACCTAAAGCCTTTTCTGCGGCTATTTGCGTCTCTAAATCTATGGTCAAATGTAGATCATTACCAGATTTTGCTTGTTTAGTTCCCAATACTCGGAGGGGTCTACCGCTACCATCTACTTCTATTTGCTGACCTCCCCACTCACCTCTTAACAATTTTTCATAAGCCTTTTCTATACCCATTTGACCCATGACATCACCCAATCGGTAGCCTTGGGCTTTCTTCTTTTCCAACTGTTCCGCCGTAATTTCCCTGGTGTATCCAAGTACATGAGCTAACTCCTTACCATAGGGATAATAACGAACAGCTTCTGTATTTATTTCCACACCTGGGAGTTCATTTTCATACTCTCTTAATGCTGTAACTTGGGCTTCATTTAAGTTGCGAGCAATACGAATCAGTGAAGAGGGATTAACAGCAGATTCTTGAAGAGTTTTCTCAATCTCTGCTTGGGGAATTTCCAGAATTTGCGCTAGACGTGGACCGACGACAGACCAGGAGGATTTTTTATGTGCCATAGGCCATAAATATACAGACCGAGGATAACGAGTGCTGGCTAATAATTTGCCATTTCTGTCAAAAATATTACCCCTTTCTGGTTGTTTAGGAATAATCCGCACCCGGTTAGATTCTGCGCGTTGACGATGTTTCCCTCCTTGTACAATTTGTAAATAGACCAATCGAGCGCCAATACCAGATAACATTAATAATGTGAATAAAATTATAAATGTAGATTGGACACCACGTCCAACTGTGCGCGTATTTTTTTGACTACTAAGCAATGGTGGTAAAATAGCCATAGGACCAAAAGAAATTTTGGGTTAAACAGGGAAAAATTAACAATTGACAATCATATTAAATATGAGATTAGGACATTGGACTGGATATTATGGCTGAAACTGCGATCAAAAATCAAAGGGATTTAAAATCCTCACAGACACTTGATGTTGAATTATGCAACGTATTTAAGTTTTTTAACCAAGAACCCGCAGTACAGGGTGTAGATTTGAATGTTAAAAAAGGAGAGTTTTTTAGTATTTTAGGTCCATCTGGTTGTGGAAAGACAACTACACTGCGCTTAATTGCTGGATTTGAAAGAATTGATGCTGGTAAACTATTGATTCAGGGTCAATTAATGACCGATATTCCTCCTTATCAACGACCTGTGAATACAGTATTTCAAAGTTATGCTTTATTTAATCATTTAAATGTGTGGGAAAATATTGCTTTTGGACTGCGATTAAAAAAAGTATCCAAATCAGAAATTAATAGTCGCGTCACGGAAGCTTTAAAACTTGTAAAAATGGAAAGCTTGCGATCGCGTGTTCCTCATCAACTCTCCGGTGGTCAACAACAACGGGTAGCATTAGCAAGGGCTTTAGTTAATCGTCCCGCAGTGGTCCTATTAGATGAACCCTTGGGAGCATTAGACTTAAAACTTCGTAAACAGATGCAGGTTGAACTATCCAATCTTCACCAAGAGTTAGGATTAACCTTTATCATGGTGACACATGATCAAGAAGAGGCGCTATCTCTATCTAACCGTATTGCCGTGATGAATCAAGGCAGAATAGAACAAATTGGTACTCCCAGTCAAATTTACGAAAGTCCCCAAACAGTTTTTGTAGCTGATTTCATCGGTGATACTAATTTATTTAGTGGTAAAATTGCCGAAATAGACGCAGAATGTGTGAAAATTACCACTAAAACCGGATTAACGATGATTGTGAATCGCTGCGAACAAACACCCCTGGAAAAATCCCAAAATGTAGTAGTTAGCGTCCGTCCCGAAAAAATCCAACTTTCCCTATATCCACCCAATATACCCATAAACTGCTTTGCGGGAAGGTTAATTAATGTCATGTATTCAGGTACTCATGTTAATTATACCATAGAATTAATCAACGGTATGAACATTAATGTTTTACAACGGAATACATTCACTAACTTACTAGAAAGGAATACAACCATTTATACTTGGTGGGAAAAAGCTGACTGTTTAGCTATTAGTGAAAATAACAAACTTTAATTTGAGCCGCAGAAATAGGAATCATCCATATTTATCTGTGGTCAATTATTCCTAGCATAGCATAATATCTTATGAATCAATTATCAACACTCAATTTCCCCCAATGATTAACAGACGTAAACTTCTCAAAAAAATCGCAGTTTTTTCCACCTTATCTTTAGGTAGTTGTGGTTGGAGACTAGCCAATGTAGGCTCAAAAGATATTAACCCTAATCAAAGTGATAAACTATATATTTACACATGGACACAATATACAGATAAAGAATTACTAACAACCTTTACCAGACAAACAGGGATGAAAGTAATAGCAGATGTATATGAATCGAATGATGTCATGTTAGCGAAATTGCAAGCTGGGGGAAGTGGTACTTATAGTATTATCTATCCATCAGATTTTATGGTACAGAAAATGGCAGAAAAAGGATTATTAGCAGAAATAGATCATCAGCGATTAATCGGACTAGATAACTTATTTCCACAATTTAATAATCCCATTTATGACCCCAAAAACCGTTATAGTATTCCCTTTAATTGGGGAACAACAGGGTTATTATACAACTCGGAAAAACTCTCAAATCCTCCCGAAGATTGGGAATATCTGTGGCAAAATCGAGATAAATTAAATAAACGGATTACCTTACTCAACGATGTCCGGGAAGTGATAGGTGCAAGCTTGAGAATGTTAGGATACTCCTATAATTCACAAAATGAAAATGAAATAAAACAAGCATATCAAAAATTAAAATTACTCAAACCTGCCATTGCTGCTTTTGATACAGATGCTTGGCAAAATAAAATCCTAGCGGGAGACTTATTAATTGCGATGTGTTATTCTGCGGACGCGGTGAGAATTTCTAAAGAAAACCCCAAACTAAAATTTGTCATTCCGCGTAGTGGTTCTTCATTATGGACAGATACCATTGTCATTCCTAAATCCAACCCTAATCTAGCTGGTGCTTATGCTTGGATCAACTTAATTTTACAACCAGACATAGCCGCCAAAATTGCCCAAAGATTATATATTTCTACCCCTAATAGAGCAGCATTTGAGCAATTACCACAGAAAATTCAACAGAACAGCAATTTATTTCCTCCCGAATCAATTTTAGCAAAATGTGAACGGATTACCCCCTTGGAAAAATTTGAAGAAATCTATGATAGATATTGGACACAATTACTAACATAACTAACATAAAAAAATTAATGATAAAGTCAAACATCATCTCCTTACCTCTTACCTCTGTGTTCTCTGTGCCTCTGTGGTTAGATTTATCGGTCAGTTACAGCACAAAACCAAAATACAGAGAAATGGCAATTTTAAATATTAAATATTAAATATATAACCCTTGTGGGGTAATCCTCATCCAAAATCACCAAATCCTCATACTCAAATGGAATCTACTAACAACCTGAAAAAAACAGACAAATTGCAAACAGCCTGGAAAAATTGGCTACCTCCCTTGACATTACTAGCACCATCTGGTATTTGGTTATTAATATTATTACTTTTGCCAACATTAATCATTTTTGAGTTAAGCTTAGTCCCAGATATTCGTCCGGGTGATTTAGTAAATCCCAGTGGTATTAGTAATTATATTCACATTTTTGCACCGATTTATTTAAAGGTGATATTCAACTCACTTTTTTTTGCCTTTGGTACTACTATTATCACCTTAATGCTAGGTTTTCCCGTTGCTTATTGGATTGCTGTAATAGTACCACATCGCTGGCAGAATTTGTTAGTATTAGCTTTTGTATTACCTTTATGGACTTCTTCTTTATTACGTTCTTACGCATGGATTACTATTTTGCGTCCCAGCGGATTATTAAATAGTTTGTTAACCAGTATTGGTTTACCAATTTTAGATATTCTCAATAGTAATTTAGCCGTACTAATTGGTATGAGTTACAGCCTATTACCCTACATGGTATTAATTTTGTATGCTTCCTTAGAAAAATTAGATAAAAGACTATTAGAAGCTGCTGCTGATTTAGGTGCAAATTCCATCCAAACTTTTTTAAAAGTGACCGTACCTCAAGTTTTACCGGGTATTGCGGCTGGTTCATTGCTAGTTTTTATTACTGCATTAGGGGATTTTATTGACCCCGAATTATTAGGAGGTGCTTCCAGCATGACAGCGGCCAGATTAGTTTATAATCAGTTTCTTGGTGCTACTCAAAATTGGGGTTTTGGTTCAGCTTTAAGTATGACATTGATTTTGATAGTGAGTATATCAATTTCCCTTGTCATTAAATTTGGTGAAGCAACACCTAAAAAATAACAGCAATTACAATTAAACTATTAAGTAGGTTGGCGTTAAAAATTGTCGTTATGACAAGGGAACTCTTAACTGGGGACAGGGAACAGGGAACAGGGAACAGGTTTTGGGCAACTTTACTTTTCGTTACTTATGTCGGTTTTTTTGCGTTACCCTACTTACTGATGTTTATGAAGATGTCTCTCTTATCAAAACTCTTAACCTATATATAAAACTCCTATTTGATTTTTATTTGATTTTTATTTGATTTTTATTTGATTTTTATTTGATTTTTATTTGATTTTTATTTAATTTTTAAAAGTCGGGGATTTTGTTGTTCAAAAATTAGTGTCGGACTTTGAATTTATTTGAATTTAATTGTTGAATAATTAAGTTTTATGTATGATTTGGTTTTATTTTATTAAGGTGTTATAATAGGGGAATCTACCATAATAAACTTCAAAGATAGCCTGAAAAATCATCTAATCTCACATCTAATCTAAAAATTTGATCAGGGGTAAAAATGAAAAATCTTTTTGGAAATTTAAACTTGCAGACACTAAAACAAAATCCAGATTTCAAAGAAGATAGCGTTAGAGAAGTAATTATTCTGCCTATTTTAAAAGCACTTGGGTATACAGAAATCAATATAATTCGTAGTAAAACATTACAACATCCTTTTTTAAAGATTGGTAGTAAAAAACGCCCTATAAATCTTGTTCCTGATTATGTTTTGAAGGTAGAAAATAATTTTGCTTGGGTACTTGACGCAAAAGCACCAAATGAGAATATTAAAGAGGGTGATCATATAGAACAGGTTTATAGTTATGCTACCCACCCGGAAATTAGGAGTAATTATTTTGCTCTTTGTAATGGTGTAGAGTTTTCTATATTTAAAACCACCGCAACTAATATACCTATTTTATTTTTTAACCTGGATGAAATTGAATATCATTGGGAAAAATTAACTCAATATTTATCACCTAATAGTTTTCAATCTGGTAAAAACTTTAATTATGAAACTACCATAGCTACAGCTAAACCTCAAGTTAGTTTCGATTATAATACTCGTCCTTTATTGGAAGAAATTTTAGTTAAAAAACAATCTGCTAAAAGACATTTTGGAGTTCATGGATATTTTACTAAACAAGCGTGGAATGTAGTCGCTGAATATATTAAAAACTTTAGTCAACCTGGAGATTTAATTCTTGATCCTTTTGGTGGTAGTGGAGTGACAGCTATTGAAGCTTTAATGAATAATAGAAAAGCCATTAGTACAGATATTAATCCTATGGCTGTATTTCTTGTTAATTCTTTAATTGCTCCTGTAGATTTTGATGAACTTTCAGTAGCTTTTGCAAGAGTAAAAACGGAATATGAAAACAAAGAACCTCAAACGGAACCTGATATTCAAAAAGCATTAATAAAATATCCCTATCCTCAAGGTTTACAATTACCTAAAGGTTCAGACGTGGAAACTGTAGAACAGTTATTTAGTGATAAACAATTAGCACAGTTAGGTTTATTAAAGTCAATTATTAAAAAAGAGAGAAACAAAAATATTAGAAATTCATTAATGCTAATGTTTTCTGGACTTTTGACAAAAGTAAATTTAACTTATCATTCTTCATCTGTTCGCACTGATGGAGGAGGAGATTCTTCTGCTTTTAGATATTATCGTTATCGAATTGCTCCTTCACCAGTAGATATAGATATCTTAACTTATTTTGAAATGCGATTTAAAAAAGTAGTTGCAGCAAAAAAAGAGATGGAATATTTTATTAACGAAAAAACTATTTCTTATGGACAAATTATTAAAGGTTCAGCCACAAATTTAAGTTTTATTCCCAAAGAAAGTGTAGACTATATATATACAGATCCTCCCTATGGTAAGAAAATTCCCTATTTAGATTTATCTGTAATGTGGAATGCTTGGTTAGATTTAGAAGTAACAGAAGCAGACTATCAACAAGAAGCAATTGAGGGAGGAGAACATCAAAAAACTAAAGATGAATATAACCAATTAATAGCTGAAAGCATCAAAGAAATGTATCGAGTGTTAAAATTTGACCGGTGGTTATCATTTGTATTTGCTCATAAAGATCCTGAATTTTGGCATTTAATTATTGATACTGCGGAAAGTTGCGGTTTTGAATATATTGGTGCAGTACCACAAAAAAATGGCCAAACAAGCTTTAAAAAGAGACAAAACCCTTTTACAGTTTTATCAGGACAATTAATCATTAATTTTCGTAAAGTTCGCAGTCCTAAAGCTATTATGAAAGCTAACTTAGGAATGGATATTGCAGAAATTGTCATTCAAACTATTGAAGGAATTATAGCTAAAAATGATGGTGCAACTCTAGAACAAATTAACGATGAACTAATTATTAAAGGTTTAGAATTAGGTTTTTTAGACTTATTAAAAAAAGAATATTCTGATTTAACACCAATTTTATTAGGTAATTTTGACTATGATGAAAAAACAGAACTATTTACTCTCAAAAAAGATGCAAAATTCAAATCACATATAGATGTAAAATTGAGAATTAAATACTACTTAATGAGTTACTTACGCAGAATGGAAAGAGAAAAGAAAAATCCCAACTTTGATCAAATAGTTTTGCATTTATTACCACTTTTAAAAAATGGAACTACCCCAGAAGATCAAACCATTTTGAGTGTGTTAGAAGACATAGGAGAACGCATGGGAGAAAACAGTTGGAAACTAAAAAAAGAAGGTCAACTTTCACTATTTTGACGCAAATCTAACATATAAACACTCTTCCTCTGTGCGTCCTCTGTGCCTGGAGTGCTGCGTTACGAAGACAGCTAAAACACCCTAGATATAGGTAAAGATATAGGTGAAGTGAAATTCACACTTTCATTTACCAACACCCGAATTATGATCTTGATTATAACTAGTTACAGCCTGACGGAGATTACCCAAATGTGCAGCTAGTAGTTCCTTACCCGCTTCCTGATCTAAACCCGTCCAGTGCATTAATAAGGACAACTTCACCCATTTACCGCTGCGTTCCAGTAAGAAACCCGCCGCTTCTCGACTTAATCCCGTCAAGTCTTGTAGAATCCGTAAAGCGCGATCGCGTAACTTTTGATTAGTCACAGCGACATCAACCATGCGATTACCATAGACCTTACCGAGTTTGACCATTACCCCAGTGGAGAGAGTATTTAAAGCCAATTTTGTTACAGTTCCCGCTTTCAAACGAGTAGAACCAGCCAAAATTTCTGGACCTGTTAACAAACGGATATCAATATCAACTTCAATAGTGACTTGTTCAGCGGGGACACAAGCTATAAAAATAGTTTTAGCTCCGCGTTGACGAGCAGCATTAATAGCACCGTGAACAAAAGGTGTTGTTCCTCCGGCAGTAATGCCGACGACCACATCTAGTTGGGTAATTTGTCGTTGAGAAATGGCACTTTCCCCATCTTCAGATCGATCTTCTAAATCCTCAGAACTGCGAACCAATGCACCAGCACCACCGGCAATAATTCCCTGTACCAACTCGGCCGGAGTGCAGAAAGTAGGTGGACATTCAGCAGCATCTAATACTCCTAATCTGCCACTTGTCCCTGCACCCACGTAAAATAAACGTCCCCCTTGACGTAACCTGTCCGCTGTCAAATCAATAGCTGCTGCTAATTCAACTTTAGCCTCTGCTACTGCTGCTACTGCTTTTTGGTCTTCATGATTAAATAACTCCACCAATTCCAGGGAATTGAGTTGGTCTAGATTGAGACTATGAGGATTAACTTGTTCTGTGAGTAGATGGCCGCGTTCCTGGAAATTTGTCATTTTGTGTAGTCTATATTCTTGGTCAGTGGTAACAAATCAATAGTCAGTTGTCATTTACTGATCATGACTAATGACCCATGACAAATTATAATAGCCCTTCTAATTGACGACGAATGCTGTCTAAATTAGGATTAGCAATTTCCGGGACAGATGGACCAGCGGAAAGAAAATCCTTCCCAGTATCCTCTATTTCGGCTTCAGCTTGCCAGTCAGTTTCTTCCACGTTCATTTCTGGTGGAATTACTAATTCACTATTTTCGGGAATGATTTCCCAATCATAGCCGGCACTTTCGCAAAATTCCTGAACATCAGCAGCATCCATCATTTCCACTGTCGGTACAGCGAAGTCTTGAGCTTCCAACATTAAAGCATAGCGAGTAGCATCATCTTCTGATTCAAACATGAGGATTTGATTACCTTCTAACCCTTGGCCATTGGTAATCCGAACGCTGTGAATGCCCTCATTATCCGTACCAGCGTTAAAAATTAGTACAAAAACACGCATTATCTATCCTTTAATTTCTTGTCTAACTTATATTAAAGTTCTAGGTTGTGCATTTGCAAAAGTCTGAGATCATTTTTGTCGGATTTTCAGGACTCACAGCTAAACTAAAAGATTTTCCAATCATATAGTTAATTAACTATAAGTTTTTTAAATGGGAATTTGACAAAAAAAGGTCAAGTTGAATAATTGCCCCTCTATTCTCAATAATCTTGAGAATATTCTCAATAACTCGACGAAAAAAGTTCATTTTCGGGCTTGACTTTCTCAACTATTTTTTTTAAAATAATTATTGATAAAATCTGCTTAGGCTTCTTTGCTGTAGATTTTTGAAATTATCAGAAGATAGTTCTTCCTCGTCTACTCTATGATAACAGATTAAAAACTCTTTGTCAATACCTTTTCTACTCTTTTTCCCGAAAATTTTGGTGAAAAACTCCGTTCTAGAAAGACAGCTTTTGGTATAATGGGGAAAGTGAGTGTCAAATATCCAGCAGCGTAAATTTAGCGGGCTTCCTCATCCCATAAGTTGTGGTGAAAACATCATGTCTAACTCTCCTGGTCAAAATTCTCACTCCAGAAACTCTGGGTTGGAGCGTCTATGGTTAACAATATTAAGTCGAGGTGGACTAGTTTTAGGTGCTGTATTGGTGCTGGGAATTATTGCCGGTGTTTGGCGGTTGCGGAATTTCGTTTATGATGATTTAGTACCATTAGTTACCCAAAATCTAACTAACACCCTGAACCGTCCGGTCAAATTGGGAGCAGTTAAGTCATTTTCCCTGACAGGGGTAAGTTTTGCCGCTTCAGAGATACCAACTACAGATACGGATTCAGATAAGGTAAATACAAAAGCTGTTGAAGTGGGATTTGATCCTTGGCAATTAGTTATTAACCGCAATCTGCGATTAGATGTAACTTTAATTAACCCAGATATTTATATTGAACAAGATTCCCAAGGACGCTGGTTAACTACTACTATAACTCCGCCTCCGGGTAAAGCATTGATTAAAACTGATTTGGATAAATTGCGGTTTCGTGATGCCAATCTAGTATTAGTGCCGAAAGTATCGGTTTTAGAAAAAAATTCTTTACCAGAGAAAGTAGCATTTTCAGGAATTAATGGCACAGCTAAACTCTTAAATCAAAATCGTCTGATTAAATTAGAATTAGCTGGTAAGGCAGTCAGTGGGGGTAATATTTCCATTACCGGGGATTTAATTCCTCAGAAAGTTTTAGTTGGGGATTTTCGACTACAAGCGGAAAACATTCTTGCCGCAGATATTACGCGAATTGTCACTTTACCACTAACCTTAAAAACTGGTAGAGTCAATGGTGATTTGCAAATTAAAGTAGTTCCCAGGGGGAAAACCTTATTATACGGTAAGGCGTCCATAGCGGGAGTAACGGTACAAATCCCTAAAATACCTCAATTATTAAATAATAGTCAAGGGAATCTCAGTTTTGATGGACTGGCTATTAAATTAGAGCAGATAATTACCAACTACGGGCAAATCCCCGTTACAGCATCAGGTACAATTGACCAGGAAGCTGGATTTAATTTAAAAGGGCGTGTCAATGCGGTAAGTTTAGCTAATGCCCAAACTACTCTGAAAGTCAAGTTACCAGTTCCTGTAACTGGGATAGCTCAAGCAGATGTACAGATATTGGGAGGAATTTCCCAGCCAGTATTATCCGGTAGTGTCAGCAGTTTGAAAACTGTCCGAATTGATAAAGTAGATTTTCAGAAAGTTAGTAGTAAATTTGAACTGATAAGCAGTAAGTCTCTGCTGAAAATTACAGATATCCAAGGAAAAACTACATATCAAGGTCAGGTAAAAGGTGGGGGAACAATTAAACTGAGTGCAGTACCCCAACTAGATTTTAACTTGAGTGGGGAAAATATAGCCGGAGATGCGATCGCTCAAGTATATAATATTCAAACAGGATTCCCCATTGGACTATTATCAGCTACAGCCCAACTCAAAGGAGCGGATAATAAAACCCAGACTATAGTAAAATTGCAAGCACCTCAAGCTAAATATCCCGCAAGGTTAACAACAATTATTAATTCTGACCAGACGGTTTCCTTCCGTGATCTAGTTGCTAATGTAGGTAGTGGCATAGTTAGGGGTAGTGGTACTTATAGTAATGGTAGTTGGCAAGCTTTAGCGCAAGCTAATAAGATTAAATTAGCCTCCTTTATAGACCAAAAACAACAGGAGAATATTTCGTTAACTGGGGCGGAATTTAATGGCAATATCCGTTTATCAGGAAATTCCTCACCATTTAAAATCGAGACAATTATCCCTGAAAATGCGAATGTTAACATTGCGGGTGGTACAGTCAATATAGCCCAAATCAATTTACAAGAGCAAAATTTCACAGCCTTGTTACTAGGGAGAAATTTACGCTTAGGCACAATATTAAAACAAAAACAAACCAACCCGATTTTAAATTATCCCCTCACAGGTAAATTCATGATTGGGGGTAATCGGGAAAATTTCCAACTCAAAACCCTCACAGCATTGGGTGAGGCCTTTTTATCTGTGGGAGGGGGGAAAATTAAAGCTGGGAATATTCAAGTTGCGGAAGGTCGCTATGAGGCGAAAATTCAAGCTGAGAATGTATCCTTACTTAGTTTAGCACCTGTACCATCCCCATGGCAAGGAAATATCACAGGAGAATTACAGGTAGGGGGTTCTGTGGAGTCATTCCAACCTGAAACTATTCAGGGAGAGGGAAAAGGGAGATTGAAACTTCCTAGCGGAACGGTTATGGTCTCTGATATTCGAGTTAACGATGGAAATTATCAGGCTTCTTTGGCTACTTCTGGGTTAGAATTGCGCTCTTTTGGTCAGCAGTTACAAGGACAGTTGACAGGGAAATTACAACTAGCGGGAACTTTAGCCACTCCCAAATTAGCAGATATTGCTGCTGTTGGTCAACTGCGATTTAATAGAGGTTTGCCAGGTATTGATCCACCTATTTGGTTATATATTGGTTGGAATGGAAAAAAGCTAACTATGGATAGTTATAATAATGGTAATTTCCAAGTTAAAGGTTATTTATTAGCTAATGCCGAAAAAGTAGGGATTCCCGAAATTACGGATATGAATTTAAACTTAGATGTAAATAATTATAATCTACAAAAATTGCCCATTAAATTACCTAAAAACGTAGATATTGCTGGAAATCTGGATTTTAGTGGCCAGTTGAGAGGAAAACCCACTGCACCAAATATTACAGGTAAATTGGGATTTACAGATTTAAGACTTCAAAAATTGGCATTTGAACCATCTCTAACTGGTAGTGTTCAAGCTGTATCAGGACAGGGAGTAACCTTAGATGTTGCAGGTGGAAAAGAGCGTATAGCATTTAAATTAGATAGTAATAATCGTCCTAAATCTTTTTTAGTCAAGTGGCAACAAGCATTGTTATCAGGTATAGAAACAGATGGTAACTTAGCCGTGGGTATGACTAATCTACCATTAGGAGCATTAAATATAATTTTACCAGATGATACACTATTAAGTCCGGGAGGTGTGGGGGGATTATTAAGTGGAAATTTACAAATTAATTCCCAGACATTAGCGACAGAGGGGAATATAGCCATTGAGAAACCAGAAATTGGCCGCATTAAAGGCGATGGCTTTCAAACCCAACTACGCTATGATAATCAAACATTTATTCTCGGTAATAGCGAATTTCGCAAAGGTGAAAGCAGATATAACTTTGATGCAAACATCAGACCATGGACTAAAAAACCCCAACTGCGAGCAAACATCAAAATTGACAAAGGTAATATTCAAGACATTCTTAATGTTGCCCAAATATTTGAACTTCAAGACTTGCAACGTGGTTTAAAAGCACCAAAATACGGCAAAGCTGAGGAGTTAACCGCTCAATCCCAAAAATTACCAAATCAGTCCTTATTCAGCCAAATTCAAAGGTTATCGGAAATTAATGCCCTGGTAACTGCCCAAGAACAAAAACGGATAAATGCTACACCCATACCAGAATTAAGAGACTTAAAAGGGATTTTAAACGGTGGTATCAGTATTAATACTGCTACCACCGACCAACCAAGAGTGAAATTTAACCTGCAAGGACAAAACTTTACTTGGGGTAAACCAACAGAACCAAGCCGATTTTATGCGGTGGAAAAAGTAGTAGTTAAGGGTAGTTTAGAAGAGGGAATTTTCCGTTTACAACCTTTACAAATTCAATCTCAGCAAAAGTTAATTACCTTTACAGGTAACATTGGTAATAGTAAACAATCAGGTAAATTGACAGTAGAAAATTTTCCTCTTGGGCGAGTAAATGATTTAGTGAAACTACCAGTGGGAATTGGAGGTAAACTGAATTTAACGACAGCAATAGCAGGTAGTATTAATAATCCTCAAGCTATAGGAGAATTAAACATTACAGAAGGAACAATTAATCAAAAACAAATAGCATCAACCAACGCTACTTTCAATTATGCTAATGGAAGATTAAACTTTAGTAGCAATGTCTCAGGAACGGGGAAAGAATCTGGAACTGAAATTTCGGGGAGTATTCCTTATGAAATACCTTTTGCGACTAGAAAATCCGAGGGTAATCAAATTACCTTAGATGTGAAAGTCAAAAACGAAGGTTTAACACTTCTAAATCTTTTTACTAATGAAGTAGCTTTTGAAAATGGACAAGGAGAATTAGATTTAAAAGTTTCGGGAACTTTAAAAAACCCCTTGGTTGAAGGTAAAGCTTCCTTGAGTAATGCTACCTTTAGCGCTCAAGCATTACCAGGAAAGTTAACCAATATAAATGGTAGTGCAGAGTTTGATTTAAACCGAGTATTTGTAGACAGTCTTGAAGGTAGATTTAGTAATGGTAAAGTTGAAGTGGTGGGAGAGCTACCAATTTTTACTAGTCAAAATATTAAAACAGAAAATGCACTGACTGTTAATTTAGAACAATTGGCTTTAAATCTCAAGGGATTATATCAAGGGGGTGCTAGTGGTAATGTAAAAATTACAGGTTCTCTTCTGCAACCTGTAATTGGTGGTAAGATAGAATTATTTGATGGTCAAGTATTGTTAGCAGAATCTAAAAATGTTAATTCCTCAAATGGTAAAATCAGCATTTCTCAAAGATCTCCAGAGGTAGAAAATAAAATTACCAAGTTAAATAAGTTAGAATTGAACTTAGGTAAAAATGTACAAATTACTAGTCCACCGCTTTTTAAGTTCCAAGCTGCTGGGGATTTAATTGTTAATGGTTCTTTAACTGAACCCGTACCGGAAGGAACTATTAAACTAACTAAAGGTGCGGTGAATTTATTCACGACCCAATTAGGTTTAGCACGAGGTTATGAACATACCGCTACTTTTGTTTCTAGTCAACCCCGTGACCCTTATTTGGATATTCGTCTATTTGCTAAAATTCTAGATGTAGTTCAAAATAACGATATTGGCCGACAGAATTCTGTAGGTTCTTTAGGTTTATCGGGTTTAGAAACAGTTCGAGTCGAAGCAAGTATTAATGGTTTAGCTACTCAAATCAATGAGAATTTGCAACTCAAAAGCAATCCTTCACGTTCAGAAGCACAAATTGTCACTTTATTAGGGGGTGGGTTCATTGATACTAAAGAACGTGGTGACATTAAACTGGGTTTAATTAATATTGCTGGTTCGGCCGTTTTTAGTAATTTCCAAGGTGCATTTAATCAAATTGGTGATGCTTTTGGTTTAAGCGAATTAAGAGTATTTCCCACTATTCTTTCCCAAAGGCCAGAAGCAGGGAGAAATAACTCATCTTTAGAATTGGCTTTAGAAGCAGGAGTTGATATTTCTCCGAAGTTTTCCCTTTCTACTATTAAGATATTGACTGCTAGTGATCCTTTACAATGGGGGATTAATTACCGAATAAATAATGAACTTCGTCTCCGTTCTTCTACTAATTTAACGGATGATAGTCGCGCTGTAATTGAGTTTGAACGGAAGTTTTAAAAAATTAACACCTAACAATTGACAATTATCATAAGTAATATCTAACAGTCGTAACAATGCGACTTTTATTAACTCGTAAAGCATTTTTCAAAAACAAAGTTGTTTGATTATGTAAAATACTATCCCACCAATTACGAGGAACAAAAGCAGGAATAATGATAGTTGTGAAAACACCTGGGTGATTTTTCTGGAACTGACCAATAAAATCTACAATGGGGTCAATTACAGAACGATAGGGAGATTCAATAATTTCCAAAGGAATATCCGCTTCTAGATTTTGCCATTTTTTTTGTAATTCTTCCCGGTCTGTAGAACCAATATCTACGTGAACAGCAACAATTTTATCTGCAATTGTCCGCGCATAGTCCAAAGCTTCTACCGTTCCTCGGTTGAGTTGTCCCACTACAACTACCGCAGGGTGAGTGACAACTGCGGGTTTGGGAACGGAGATATAAGTCCGGGGTGCTAAATCGTGGATACTGAGACGTTGAGCTACATATTGATAATGACTATGAATAGCTGCAAATAGAGTAACTACTAAAGGAATTGCGATTACAACCAGCCAAGCACCTAATAGGAACTTAGTACAAATAATTACTAATAACACTATTAGGGTAGAAAATGCTCCTAAGCTATTCATGATTGCGCTTGCACGCCAACCTCTGGTTTGTTCTTGAAACCAGTGACGTACCATACCTGCTTGGGAGAGAGTAAAGGAAGTAAATACACCAACCGCGTAGAGAGGAATAATGGCGTTAACTTGACCTTTAAAGATAATTACTAAGACTCCTGCACAGATACTCAAGAGCATAATACCATTAGAGTAGACCAAGCGATCGCCCAAGAGAGATAATTGACGAGGTAAAAATCCATCTCGTGCTAAGAAATAACACAGTCTGGGAAAATCTGCATAACTGGTATTAGCAGCTAACATCAAAACCAGCAGAGTGACAATTTGCAGGAAATAGTAAACAGGTCCATTTCCCAAAATAACCCTACCCAAAAGAGAAACTACGGTTTGTCCTTCTTCGGGAACAATATGATAAATGTTTGC
This sequence comes from Anabaena sp. FACHB-1391, assembly GCF_014696755.1. Taxonomy (NCBI): domain Bacteria; kingdom Bacillati; phylum Cyanobacteriota; class Cyanophyceae; order Nostocales; family Nostocaceae; genus Anabaena; species Anabaena sp. FACHB-1391. The sequence continues at coordinate 28,126 of NZ_JACJQS010000015.1, forward strand.
TAAGTAGCTGATACCCACAAACATAAATCCCAAAATCACTCCCAAATATAACAAAGTCAGGCGAGCATTTTTCCATTCTGGAGTTTTAAAAGCTAAAACCCCGTCAGATATTGCTTCTACCCCCGTTAGTGCGGTACAACCGGCGGAAAAAGCCCGTAAAATGAAGAATACACTTATGCCTTCACTAACAGGAAGAGAAGGATATTCAGTTATCACCTGCCCAGTGGTATATTTAAACAAACCAATGCCAATTAACAGAAAAATGCTGGTAATAAAGGCATAAGTAGGAACCATGAATATCTGTCCTGACTCCTTGACACCCCGGAGATTTGCCAGCATAATCAAAAAGATGAAAAACAAACACAGCAGGACAGTGTGAGATTTCAGTACCGGAATGGCTGAAGTCAAAGCGGCTGTACCAGCAGATATACTGACAGTTACAGTCAAAATATAATCAATCATCAGCGAACCACCAGCCACCAATCCGGGATAAAGACCGAGATTTTCCCTAGCGACAATGTAAGAACCACCACCTTGAGGATAGGCGCGAATGGTTTGACGATAGGAAAGGACTACTATAGCCAAGAGGACGATAATTGCTACAGCAATAGGTAAGGACAAACCCAGAGCGCCACTTCCTGCTGCGACTAAAACTAGTAAAATTTCTTCTGTAGCATACGCTACCGAGGAAAGAGCATCAGAAGAAAGAACCGCTAAAGCCGCACCGTTACTTAATCGCTCTTCGCTATGGGCGCTGGTTGGTAAGGACTTACCAAGGAAAAATTGCTTAATCTGAGGATACAAGGACATAGAAAGTCCACCAGATAAATGTGTTTATTTTTATTTAGTTGAGGACAAACTCAAGTCTGAGTTTATAGAATATAGCAATTTTGGCAGATTTGTAACATAATTAACTGTTAAGTTTTTTAGAGTTAGATCCCCGAATTTTTCAATAAGTCGGGGAGATTATATTTTATAATTTCCTGATCATCTGTTAACAAATTTTGTGCTGCTTCTAACATAGACGGGGCGATATCTTTTAAATCCTCCCGATTATTTAAGTATGTTTTCAAAGCAGACATTGGGTCAATACTGGTACTCGTACTCAATTCAGGAATCCGGGGTTTTGCTAACTGACTGACTAGTTCTGCTTGAATGGTGTAAGTATGGGCGGATTTTAAAGCACTGTGGAGGGAAGAGTTATCAATTAAATCCAATTGATCTGAGCGCAGTTTGTAAATCAGTCGTACCACATTATCTTGAATATCATATTTAGCAATTCCTTTTAATAAAGCTGCTTGTGGATCATCGTGTTTAGATAAATCTACTTCAATTGTCCGAAATATTCGCACCGGTAAAGGACAAAATTCCCAATTTACCTTCCCCTTTTCCAAGTCTATCATGACATAACCTTTATCTTCCTTCTCTTCACTAAAATCTACCCGTTCAATACTTCCCGGATAAATCACTGGTGGGTCATTAGATTTATTGAGATTTTGGTGTTTATGAACATGACCTAAAGCCACATAATCAAAACATGAGCGAGTTAACAAAGACAAAGGTAAAGTAAAACCCTTACCCACTGCTAATAAGCGTTCCGCGCCCAAAGTTGCATTATCAGCCATTAAATGAGCTAAAAGTACCGTAGGAATACTAGGGTCAAGACGACGAATTTCGCCTTCTATTACCACTTGTAAACGTTCTGTGAGTAATTGATTAACTTCGGCCAAAGAAGAACCCTGAGTTTCTTGACGAGTCATCAAAGTAGAACGAGTTAACCAAGGGAGAGTAATTATTTGTATATCTCCATTGCGGGTAGAAATGCGGTGAGTGGTCAAAGTATCACCAACCACAAAACCTGGTACAGCTAAAGTTCGGTAAATATTTAAACTAGCGCCTCCCAAACCTTGGGAATGTTGGTCATGATTTCCTACTAATAACACCGTGGGAATATCTGCATCTACTAAGCGACGAAATTGATGAGCAAAAGCTTCTTGAACATAGGGCGCAGGTGTCGCATTAGGAAAAGCATCACCACCAAATAAAACTAAATCTACATGATCATTTAACGCCCGGTCAATACACAAAGATAATGTCTTGACAAAATCCTCCAGTCGTGTATTTAAACCTGTGAGGGAATTAACACGCCCGTGACAAAAACCGCTACCAATATGGATATCTGAAAGATGAAGAATTTTCATAATTTATTTAATTGTAGGATGATCCCCGACTGCTTCAAGAAGTCGGGGGTTTAGTCGTCTAGACTGCTAACAACTGACTAAATATGAATTCCGCACTCAGTTTTTTCACTTCCACGCCAACGTCCAGCGCGTTCGTCTTCACCTTCACCTACCTTAGTGGTAATAGGTTCGTCACCAATACTGGGATAACCTTGGTCATGGAGAGGGTTGTAAATTACCTTATGTTCAGCTACATACTCCCAACTTTGTTTACGGGTCCAAGTAGCTAGGGGGTTAATTTTCAATCTTCCCTTACCATCTAATTCTAATACAGGCATGGTAGCACGGGTAATAGCTTGATCACGACGGCGGCCTGTAATCCAGGCTACGGTATTCAGTTCATCTAAACCCCGTTGCAATGGTTCAATTTTGGTAATATCGTGGAATTTAGCAATATTTGTATCCCAAAGGGCTTCACCAAATTTAGCAGCAAAGGCTTCACGACTATCTACATCTGGTGTTTTATAGGTTTTTAAATCAAGGTTATAGATTTCTTTGACTTTAGCAACTAATTCTAGGGTTTGGGGAAAGTGATAAAGGGTATCAAGAAAAATTACAGGAACTGGATGCTCAAGTTCTGTATACAGTATATGTGTCAAGATGATGTCATCAACGTTAAAGGCACTAGTTTGTACCAGTCCCGTGGGGATATTGTTAATAGACCAAGCTAAAATTTCCTTGGGGGTTGCGGTTTCCAATTGCTGATTTAGTGCTACTAAGTCAAAGGTGGTAGAGGCTGTCATGATATTTCCTTAAACAAAGATTTTTTACTTTTATTAAATTTAATATTACCTTAATGAAGTTACATATCCCCGCCGATGCTGGAGTACAGGGAAAAGAACTTCTTACCAATTACCAATTACCAAGTCCCTCATTATGTAGTATTTTGATTGCAAGTCTGTTTAAGGATTCATACTATGCAACAGTTACTCAAAAAGTTATTTGGTAACAAAAAATACTTTATTCGTCTTCTTTTACCTTTACTGGTAATGGTGATGGGGACTTGGCTGTTTATTTTACCTGCTTCTGCTACTGGTGTATACGAAATGCCAGGTTTAACAGCAGATACTTGGATTTTAGATCAAGGTGATGTGATTAGCCGATTTAATGAAGGTAATTTGACTAAGACTTTCAAGGATTTGGCTCAGGAAACTGGTCAGGAGGTGAGACTTGTAACAATTCACAGGCTTGACTACGGTGAAACACCGGAAAGTTTTGGCAAAGGATTATTTACTAAATGGTTTCCAACCGCAGCAGAGCAAGCTAATCAAGTGTTATTACTAGTTGACACCGTTACTAATGGAACTGCTTTAATTAGTGGTGATAATATTAAGTCTCTATTGACTGATACGATCGCGCAGAGTATTACTGAAGAAACATTAGGTACATTTTTGCGTAATGGCAATAAATATAATCAGGGTTTTTTGGATGTGAGCGATCGCCTGGTTGCGGTTCTATCTGGTAAACCAGATCCAGGTCCCCCACAGAAAATAGAAACTGTCAAAGTAGAAGGAACGTTCACTAAAGCGGAAGACACTGATAAAGGCAATGCTACTGTTTGGGTTGTAGGGCTTTTAATTGCGGCTACTGTGATTCCCATGGCCACATATTATATTTACCAAGTGTTTCAACCAGCAACTAAAGAATCTAAAGAATCTGGGGAATAAGTAATAAGTGATGAGGTAAGTATTTACTCATCACTACTACTAATCAATCTTGAATATAATCTTTACCGCATACTAAAGCTAATTCAGCGCGGACAAATTCTCTACCTAAATAAGCTGCATGATTTAAGAAGGTAATAGGACAATCTGGAGTTTCTTCAAAGATCTTAATACAGAGTTCTTTGGCTGTGCGGCCACTAAATACGGTTGTGTGTGTTCTTTCCACCTTACCGCGTACGGGAATGACCTTACCTGTTTCTGGATCTACCGCTAAACCACGCTCATTAATAATATTAGTGAAGTGCTTGGCATAAATCAATCCTTCATTTTTATCTATGTAGATGATAAAATAGCCATTGGGGTCAAGATCAATATGACGCTGGGAAAGTTTATGATCAATTGCTGTCAAATCTTCAAGTAGTAAATCCTTCATGCTTTATCAAAAGTAAATTTATTGAGACAGTCTTTTTTAGATTACATCTTCAGTGTAATTATAGATCATTTAGGTAGATACCGGAATTCTGTGAGAAGTCCGGTATCTAAAAGCGATCTAGATTTTGCTATTTAAAAGGTAATTCTGCATTAATAGCGTCTATTTCTTGTTGTTCGATGTGATTGACTTCTCGAATCCAAGGGAGGATAATTTTTTCTAAACGGTGGTTATAAAAGCGGTGGAGACTGTGATTAGGAGTAGCAGGAAAACCACGGCGTTTTTTATGTTTACCACCAGCACCGGGATCAAAAGTTTGGATATTGTGAGCGATCGCCCATGCAATTGGTGTATAATAACAAGCGTCAAAATGTAAGCAATCTATGTCTTGAAAACTCCCCCAATAACGTCCATAGAGTTGATTATCTTTAAATAAACAAAAAGACATTCCCAGGGGTTGACGCTGATCTTGATCTTGTTGGTGATAAGCAGCAAAAAATACAACGCGATGACGATAATTATGGTATAACTGTTCAAAAAATTGCTTTGTCAGATATTTGCTACCCCACCAACCAAACTTATCGCAAGTATCAGCATAGAAATCATACATTAAGGGAAACATAGATGGGGGAATTTCGTCACCGGTCATAGCTTGAAGTTTTAAACCTGCTTGTTCTACAGCTTTGCGTTCCCGTTTAATATTGCGTCTTTGATTAGCATTAAAGCCAGTTAAATAATCATCAAAAGTTGTAAAATCAGCATTTTTCCAAATATAACTATGATGTAACCAAGTTGTCAAACCCTGTTTTTCTAAAATTGGTCGCCATTGGGGATCAACATAGAGAAAATGACAGCTAGAAATGCGATGTTTAACACAAAAACTATCAATTTCATGGAGCATTAAAGCTGTAATTTCTTCCTCATCTTCTCCCGGTGAAATTAAAAACCGATAGCCTTCTGCGGGGGTAAATGGTGTCATTCCCAGGAGTTTGGGATAATATTCTATTCCTAAGCGAGATGCTAATTCAGCCCATTGATGATCAAAGACAAATTCCCCTTGGCTATGTCCTTTTAAATATAATGGAGCAGCAGCAATTAAAGTTCCATCTCGCCATAAAACCAAGTGATTTGGTAACCAACCAGCATGGGCTGTAGCGCTATGGGATACTTCCAAATTGTGCAACCAATCCCATTCTAAAAAAGGGGTTTTTAAGGGTATTGCTAAAGCATCCCAAGCAGATTTAGGAACATCCGCGATTGTGTGAGTCCAAGTGACAGAATAGTTAGGTTTGTGTGCTTTTATCATTGTGTAATTATTCAACAATTTAGGATTTTAGATTTACTTATGACTGATGAATTATCCGATAGTGTAAAAATACTTCTTGCTCAACTGTGGATACTTCTAGTAATTGTAACTGAGGAGCAAGAGCAGATAAAAATCCTTTTTTTCCTACCGGTGAAGGAGCAGTATTACCACCTAAAATCAGTGGACAAATAGTCAGCCAAATTTCATCAATTAAATCCAATTCAAGAAAAGATGCTACTAATTGTCCTCCTCCTAAAATAGCTAGACGGCTAATTTGTACACTTGCTAAGTATTTTACAACAGCCAGAATGTCAATTCCTCCCGTAGGAGTTTCAAATATTAAAATTTCCTCAAATGCTGAACTTTTTTCCCAAACAGAAGCCCCTATAGAAGTTGTGAGTAACCAACGTCTCACCGGTTGTTGAAAAAATTTAATGTCCGGATTTAGATTAGCTAAACGGGAAATCACTATATGAACAGGTTGGGGGTGGTTATTTACTTTTATTCTTTGTTGCAAGAGTATTGACTCTGATATTATCATTGTCGTACCGTAAGCACGAAGGGTATCAGCACCGAATAAAACAGCATCAGCAGCAGCAATTTGTTTCTCCAGATGGAGTTTATCATTTAATGAACCAAACCGAGCAGGGGAGCGGTTTAAATCTGCTATTTTGCCATCAGCACTCATGGCTAAAACTACTGTGGTATGAGGGCGATTTTCCATCATTAAGTTACTTTGATAATTTTTAGCTGCTGTGTAGATTTTCTCATAGTTTATAGCTATAAGACAATGTTGAGAAATTTTACTCCCTATATTGATATGCAACAATATTCACTATATCTACTTTTTATGATTTACATGATGTTTATTTTTAGGGAAAACAGATAAATTAATAGGCAGGTAATTGGTAATTGGTCATTGGTCATTGGTAACTGGTCATCGGTAATAACTTTTTAAGTTTTAATTTTCAATTTTTACCTATTTTCTATCTATTAAAAATTCTGATAACGCTGATTAAATCGGCTTTATCTTCTATAAAATGTCTCCTTTAGTGAGTGTAATTACATATCTTTTTATGGCGGTTTAAGAATGCGAAAAGAGACAACAGATGGTTAAATCTAGTCAATCGTCATTTAGACGAATTTTAGTAACAAGAATACTGCTGGTATTTGTCCCGGTTTTATTAGTAGGTGAATTAGTCGCCCTGAATAAAGCCCGTTCTAGCCTTTTTAATACAGCCAGACAAAATTTAACAGAAAGTGCAGTTAACAAAGGAGAAAAAATTAGTGACGATATTGCTGCTTTACGTTCCAATTTAATTACCGCTAGTCAAACGAAAGTAATTCATTCTGGATCATCTGTAGAAATTCAACAATTTCTTAAACAACTCAAAAACCAACTACCAAACCAAATTGATTGTTTACAACTCACCCATATTAAAAAAGGTGATATAATTGCTAGTAGTTGTGGTGATCAAGAAATTACCCCATCAGGTTTATCTCCTACCAATAATGATGTTGATATTCAATTTATATTACCACCTCCAGCAGGAAAAACTGGCAAACGAGATAAACAAAATCAACTCCAGTTGTTTTTATCAGTTCCTGTTGCTAATCAACGTGGTAATTTAGCTTACCGATTAAGCATTAAAACCACATTATATCAACAAACTCCCAATCATCCAGGCTCTCTGACTGGTTCTTTAGTTGTAATTTCTGAAGATGGTAGGGTTTTAGCTCATCTATTACCGGAAAGAATCGGTACTAATATTAAAAATTATCCCGATGTAGAAAGAATACAAGCTATAGTTAAAGATGCTTTAGCTGGAAGTAATAATTCTAGTAATTTATCTTTTAAAGAAGGAGAAGAATTGGTCGCTGGTTTTACAGCTACTACTAAACCTATAACCACAAAACCATCACAAAGATGGATTATACTAGCAGTTACAACTGTAGAAAATGCCCTATTTGGTTTAGAAGAAATTAAACTAATTCTGATTGTGCTAACAGTTGGTTTAATTGGTGCAAGTTTATTAGCATCATTTTATTTAGTTCCTTATTTAGCAGGTCCAGTAGAAGAACTGCGCGACTATGCTGTTAATCTTCATAGTCACCACGCAGCCCAACCTATTCCCCGTAATTTCAAAATTCGGGAATTTAACCAACTAGCACAAGCATTAGATCAAATGGTAGAAAGACTCAAAGATTGGGCTGAAGAATTAGAAATTGCTTGGAAAGAAGCTAAATCAGCTAACCAAATTAAAAGTCAGTTTTTAGCAACAACTTCCCATGAATTAAGAAACCCACTTAATATTATTATTAATTGTGTTCGTCTGGTTCGTGATGGTTTGTGTGATAACAAAGAAGAAGAATTAGAATTTCTCAAAAAAGCCGATGATACAGCAATTCATTTATTAGGTTTAATCAATGATTTATTGGATATTTCTAAAATAGAAGCTGGTAAACTTTCTGTAATTATAGTACCTCTAGATTTACGTCAATTATTATTAGAGGTAATTAACTTACAATCAGTTAATATCCAATCCAAAAGACTACAATTAATTTGTGATATAGGTGATCAACCCATCCCAATTAAGGCAGATATAGTTAAACTTAAACAAGTGCTAATTAATATTATTGGTAACGCTACTAAATTCACAGATGAAGGTAGTATTCAAATTAGTACAAGTATTTACACAAATAGTCATCAGCCTTATGCTATAGTCTCCATTAAAGACACAGGAATTGGTATTGATCCAGAAGAACAAGGTAAACTATTTCGTCCCTTTGTCATGGTTGATGGTACAACTACGCGCAAATTTGAAGGAACTGGATTAGGTTTAGCAATTTCCCGGAATTTAATTGAACTGATGGGTGGTAGAATTAGTTTGCAGAGTTTGGGTTTAAATCAAGGAACGACGGTAATCATCAAATTACCCTTAACTGATCTAGCTTTATTACCAAATACAGAGAAAAAAGATGCTATTGGTAATGGAGTTAGGAGTCAAACTAGCCGATAAATTAAAAAGTAAAACATTTCTGAAATGAAACGATTTTTATCAAGTATTCTTTTCGTGACAACTTTATTAGTAGCTTCCGCTTGTTCATCAACTACTAAATCTACTAATAAATCTACTAAAGTAGAAGTTTCTCCTAGTATGATGATGAATCATGATCAAGATTCTATGGGTGGACATGAGGGACATTCTATGGAAAATATGAATCATGAAAATAATTCACAAACAACTACTAAAGCGACATTAAATACTCCCAAAACTTTAACTCCCAATCAATCAGTTAATTTAGTCATAGATATTCAAGATGCTACGGGAAAACCTGTAAATAAATTTGATATTTTCCAGGAAAAAATCATGCACTTAATTGTAGTTAGGGATGATTTAAACTCTTTTGCTCATATTCACCCCGAATACAAAGACAATGGACGATTTCAAGTAACTGCAAAGTTTCCAGAATCAGGAAATTATACACTTTTCAGTGATTATAAACCCGCTGGTGCAAGGGAAAATGTCTCTTTAATGAAGATCACAATTCCTGGTACAGTTTCACCCCCAAGAGATTTAGAAAAATTCACAAAAACTAAAACCTTAACAGATACTAAAGTCAATCTGAATATGTCTGAAAAAAATCTGCAAGCTGGTAAAGAAGTAAGTTTAATTTTTGATTTAAAAGACAATAAAAATCAACCCATTCAAGACCTACAACCCTACTTAGGAGAAAAAGGTCATTTAGTGATTATTAAAAGTTCGTCTCCCCTGACAAAATCCGATTATATTCATGCTCATGCACTCAAAAATAGCCCAGATGGAAAAATAGAATTTGAGACAAAATTTCCCAAATCAGGAATATATAAAATGTGGATGCAATTTAACCGTAATGGAAATATTAAAACCGCAGATTTTTGGGTAAAAGTAGAAGAATAGAAGCATAGATTAGGCGGTTATAAACCGCATCTACACAGACATAACCCACAAAGGTGGGTTTAAAATCCTTTTAGCCTCGTCCTCCCTTGGGGGGAGGTAATTGGTTTTATTTTCTATGTTATACCACCTGTAAGTATATATATTCACATATAAATATCAGATGATTTTAATTACTCCTCTGTCAGATGGGTGCTAATTAGCAAATAAGCCTCCTTTGCAGCAGCTTGTTCAGCGGCTTTAATAGAACGTCCTTTACCTTGTCCTAACATTTTTTCATGTAGCCAAACTTCAGCAAAGAAGCGTTCATGATTGCGGTGGGGTTGACTAATTTCTAAAACTCGATATTCTGGAAGAACCTTAAATTGTGCTTGAGTCCATTCTTGCAAAGCCGCTTTATAATTGAGTCTAGCAGGGTCAAGACGGATTTCTGTGGTTAGCTGTTGGAAATGGGGATCTAACCAAGGACGAATCAGGTTAAGATTTTGAGTGCTAAGGTAAAGCGCACCTAGAACTGCTTCAAAAGAATCTGCTAATCGTGATTCTTGCCCGATATGATCAGCAGTAGCACTACCAGCCACCAATAAATATAATTCTAAACCATATTCTCTTGCTAATTGGGCGAGAATGCGATCGCTCACCAAAACCGAACGAATAGCGGCAAAATCACCAACGGAGCAATTAGGGTAATGTTCCCATAATACCACAGCCGCCACGAGACGTACCACCGCATCGCCCACAAATTCTAGTTGTTCATAATTGGCGGTATCGGAGACGGTAGGATGAGTTAGTGCCAAGTCCAATAATTGCCACTTTACTGGTGCATTTAGTGACAAACCAAACTTTTGAACTAAACTTTCAAGCTGCCGTTGTCTTCGGGGATAAACGCTGGACATTAGGTAAGTGTGGAAAAAAGGGCTAATAACTCTTAACTTAGCATTAAATTATGGAGTATAAGTACAAGTTGTTTTTTGTGGAAAAATTTTCTGTCTGCATATTCTCAGAATTGCAACTAGCTGCGGAATGTGGAATTGAGGTAAGATAGCATACCATAAATTTATGGTATAAGTTTACTTTATATTAATTTTATTTAACAATTAACTGCTTTTTTTCGTTCTTTTCTTTTTCTCTGGTTTGAGTAAGGGAGCATTTAAGGCTTCATATTGACTAAATAAAAATTCAATTCGATTTAATTCACTGACAAAGGGCTGGGGACGATAACATAAGTCTACGGCTTTATCTAATATTTGATGTGCCTTTACTAAGTCTGGTGGCATTGTCAAGGGATCATATAAATCGGCTAAACTACTATCAGGATATTTTGCTCTGGTGTCTAATACTGCTTGCGCGGCTGTTTCTACTTTCTGTTTTTGTTTCTCATTGACGTTTTCAGGAAAGGGATAGTTATTATAAACGATGGTATTGGAATAGCGAAAACGACTTTCTAATCTTCCACATACATATTTTACCCATGTAATATGCATTTCTGAAGTAAGAATACCAAATAAATAGAGAGTAGCATTAGGGATACAACTACAACTATTCGCAACAATATTATCTTTGTTAAATAGACCGATGGGAATATATTTTCTATTTTCAGATGAGTGTAGAGGAATAATTATATAATTACTATCAGGTTGTCTATTTTCAATAAACAATGTAGGAAAATCTGCCCATTTTACCGTTGATTGTTTTGTACTTGATAATCTCATTTTTCTAACTTTAATGACTCTATCAGACAATAATGGCAATTTTTTTAATTCATTAGGTTGAATATCTTTAAGCCAAAAACACCAACGTTTTTTACCATTAAGAAATTCATCAGCAGAAATAAATGGTTTAATAAATTTTTCTCCAGATGGTTCTTGAATGACATATTCTACCTTTTCTTCCTCAGTCATTAAAAGGTTTCCTCCATCTGTAGGCTTACTACCATAGATCATTTCAGGTACACTAAAAATAGGCTTAGTTCTCTTCAAGATAACTAAATCATTTCCTGGTGCTAAATACGGATTAATATTTTTAACTTTCCTCTCTGTTGGTTCACCCTTAATATTTACATAATCAAAAACTCTCTTATTTTCAATATCCTCTAAACCAAACCCAATAATTACACAATGTACAGCAGCATTACCTTTAGCTTCATTACTCCAGCTAAAAGTACGATGAGCAAAATGTATTTTTATTTTGTAATTATTGTAAAGTTCTTGCCAAATAATCCCAACTTGTTCACCTTGTGATATAGAATTTGTACTCACAAAAGCACAACGAATATTTGTATCTTGTATTAACTGAGCAGCTTTGATATACCAAGCACTTACATAATCTAAAACACCTGAATTTTTTATACTATTACAAACATATTGCATATCCGCTTTTTGTTCTGCATTTTGTAGCTGTTTACCAACAAATGGGGGATTTCCTAAGATAAAACTTAACTTTTCCTTGTCGACAACGGTTTCCCAATCAATTCTTAATGAATTACCATGAACAATTTTCGCAGATTTAGTTAAAGGAACTCTGAAAAAATATTGACCAAATTCATGACTAACCTGAATATTCATTTGATGATCAATTAACCACATTGCCACCTCCGCAACACGCACCGCAAATTCATCATATTCAATACCCGCAAATTGATCTACATTAACCTTAATAATATCTTGAATATTAATAAATTGCTGTCCATTTTTATTCAATGCTTGCAAAATTTTCATCTCTAGATCTCGCAATTCCCGATAAGTGATAATTAGGAAATTACCGCAACCACAAGCAGGATCAAGAAAATAAAGATTAGCGATTTTTTGATGTAATTTTTGGAGTTTACCCCGATTACTTTTGACCTTTTCTAACTCTAAATATAAATCATCTAAAAATAGAGGTTTAATCAACTTTTGAATATTTTTTTCCGAGGTATAATGAGCGCCTAAATTTCGTCTTTCTGTGGGATTCATGACCGCTTGAAACATCGAACCAAAAATAGCCGGTGAGATTTTACCCCAGTCAAAACCACAAGCTTCTAAAAACATTTCCCGCATTTTGCTATCAAAAGCAGCGGGTTGTAAAACCTCTGCAAATAACTTACCATTCACATAGGGAAACTGAGCCAAATTACTATCTAAATTTGTTAATCTTTTTTCCGGTGGTGTATTTAATGTATGAAAAATAGAAGCAATGTGCATTGCTAAATCACTACCATCTGATTTAGTATGTAAATCAATATATTCCCAAAAAATACCTTTATCAAAAATGCCTGTATCATCAGCAAATAAACAGAAGAGTAACCGCACTAAATAGACTTCTAAATCATGACCTCGATAACCAACTGCTTCTAGTTTATCATGTAGTTTACCCATTAATTCAGCGGCTTGGATATTGACCGGATCTTCATCTTTATAGGTGCGTTTTTCATAACCAGCAATAAAACCGAATAAATGAACCTGATTAATAAAATCTTTGAGGACAAATTCTGTGGTAATATTAGTATCTAAATCGTAGAGTTTAAACTTTTGGAAATCAGAAACTAAAATATATTTTGGTAATTCATGTTCTTTTAAACCAGGGAAATAATCTTTGGCTTGCTGCATAGCTTTATCTAGACTTTTCCCCCTAGATTTATGTTCTACTAAAATTACACCCTTCCAGAGTAAATCAATAAAACCTTGTTTATTATCGGCTTTTTTGACAGATTGTTCAAATGTTGCCACCCTGCGACGAGAAATACCAAAAACATGAAAAAACCCATCCCAAAATGATTTAGCTTCTGCATCTTCTGAGGTTTCATGTTCCCATTCTTGAGAAAATGCGATCGCTCGGCTTTTAATTTCGTTCCAGCTTAATGGCATAGTAATAGTATATTTCTACTTGGTTGATGTTTTTTTATAAGTCTGTTTCAATTCGTTTAAGAAATTAAAATGCTTTTCAATAAAATTTTTCTCATGGGGATTTTCTACATTTTCTAGTGCCAAATTCAAATCTCTTTGGGCTGCTTCTAATAATTGTCCGCATAGTATCCGTCCAGTTTATATCTATAGTTAATTATCATAGAGCTATGATAGAGCGATCGCCTTTACCCAAAAAAAACTTAAATCTATCATTGTGAAAAAACGAACTATGGAAAATAAAAAATCCATAATTCGCTTAAAAAGAGAGAGTCGGTAGTAAGCCGGGTTCTGTTCTCTTGCGAGGGCAGTTATCTATCTGGGATGCTTGTTACCAAACACCTCTAGCGGCTCTTTTTCAGCGGAACCGGTAAAAGACCAACCGTAGTTCCTCCGGCCTTGCTCCCAACCGGGGTTTACCGAGCCAGCGCCTCTCGACGCTGCTGGTGCGCTCTTACCGCACCTTTGCACCCTTACCAACCAATAAATTGACTGGCGGTATCTTTCTGTGGCACTATCCTCACGATCACTCGCACTGGACGTTATCCAGCAAGTTTGGTCTTTCGGGAGCCCGGACTTTCCTCAAACCAGTCTGAATGACTAATCTGCAACTGCCTACGCCTACTCTCCCCCTTTCTCTAGTTTACTTTTAATTACATGAAAATCGCAAGACTCAGATCCCTGATTTTTTCAAGCAGTCGGGGGTATTCCTAGATTACTTTTTATTCCAAGGTAAGGCGTAGGTCCAAGGGAGTTTTTTAATAGTAAAAGGACAATTAATAATTGACACTGGGGGAACATTTATTCCCGGTGCTATACCGACTCTCATTTCTGAAATTCGCAATACAAGTTGTAAGGAAAATTCTAAATTTTTTTTACCATCTAAAAAGTCTTTGTATAACTTTTTATTCCCTTTAACTCCCGCTACATTGATTAAAGGTGAAGCTGGTTTATAGACTCCTGATTCTTTATCTCTTTGAAAAACATCTTCAGCGGTGACATTTTCAGAAATTGTCTTTTTAGGGGCGATAATTGTCGGCACTTGGGGTATAGCTAAATCCCGGGTTAAGTCAGGAGATTTGCGAATTACCCGCCGCGACTGCTTGCTATGTTCAACCACAAAAGAACTATTATCCCAGTCAACATATATAGCAATACTGTCTGATTTATTTTCAATACTCATGGATAATTCTTTTAAATCATCTTGCACTTTATCTAAACCATAAGTACCTGTTTTAAAAGAAATACCCACTGTCTCCTGAAGATTTTGTTCTTTTAATTGATTATCAACAGCACCTTTTTGGAAATCAACTTTAACTATATCGTCTATAGATTCAATCATGCGATTAAATGTCCAATAGACGGTAAGTATATAAATCATCAAAATAATCAGATTTTGGTCGCCATTTTGCATTTTTATAACCCTGATCTTCTACCGATTGACAAATGGTAACATAATCTGAACTATGATTTGTCTGATTTCTTTAATTTCTGTGATCAACTTGTGTGATGTGATTGGATATGATCTTCTTATGTGTGACTGTAAATCATGAAAAATCTACTTTTCTTCACCCAGGCTTACCCTACCTTATGCCATTACTATCTTAAATCATGATCATCACCAAAAAAATCTGCCCAAATTCTAGTTTAGACAGTTTAAAGGCTAATCAAACCACCTGATCAATTAACTTGCGTGTTCCCAGTCACTGAGTAATTCAGACTGCTGATTTTTACTTTTGATTTTACGGACTGGTACTTGAGGAGTTCCAATATCAACTGGAGAAAAGGACTGCTTCTTTTGAGCAGACTTGCGTTCTTTTGTATTATTCATGACTATTTTCACTTTCTGAAAACTTTCAACTCTATTTAAGTTTTCAATGTTGATTTAGCCCATACCGGATAAAAGATTGAGTTGATTATGAGATTAAGCATTTATCAATCTATCAATCTGTCAGATTTTTAAAGATTTTTATATTTAGTAGTTTCTACTACAAATTCTTGCTTCTCACCTCCAATTATCAGGGCTTAATTAGCAAAATACAGTATTAGTTGATTTCCTAGATAAATGTTAATCATTTAGCCATCATTCCCCAGACTGATTTAATATCTTACTAATTTTAAATTCTAATTTTTGTAGTTTTTTTCGATGAAGATACAACAGGAATAAATACCCATTATGAGCAGATATAATTCTCAAATTATCAACATTAAAATTCAATTATGGATAAATGAGTTTTATCTGTATAGCTACAGCCAGGGTAATATAGCAGTTGTGGTGCGGGCATCTTGCCCGCCCAAATTGTACCTCACCCTGATGATAATCCGCTGTAAGTTATTTGCTATTTAACAAAAACTTTACTGTAGAATCTGATGCTGACAATATTTTTGGGTTGGTGTGACAGAAACAACTTCCACCTCTACAGGTTTTTCTGGAGTCGGGTTAATGATAAATTCACTTGGTCCTTGATGGGGTTGTTGAGGATTTCCCCAGTCATAGGTATAACCTAAACCAGACCAGGGATAATATTCTTTTTTAGCATTGCTATAGGAATTGGTGTATATTGTCTTGACCACAGGACTATTATCAGGAACAGGTAAAGGTAAAAGATCGCAACTAGAATCGTTAATTTCTCCATCAATACATGGTCTCATTAGATCTTCTCCTTTTACCCACATTTCCACAAAATGGGTTTTGGTAGAATACTTATTCAAAATTAACCCCAAATACTGTTGTAATCTCAATGAAAGTTCAATATGATCAGGAATATTGCTATCAGTTGCTTGATATTTTTGACAAAATTCTTTAACCTGTGGTACTGCTGTAAACCAAGTTTGATAAGGTAGCAGTTTTTTTGCACCTATTGGCCAGTCTGTAGTGGGATTACTTGTATATTTCCAAGTTGACATCAAATATTCTATTTTGCCATTATTTTCTCTTGATTTGATTTGTGGATTATTTGCAGACAAAGCCCAAAGATTATTCACTACTTCATCTGCTAATGGTTCTTTGGCATCTTCAATACTATCTGCTAATGTTTTTGTGAGCAAATTATAAGTTTCTGGTTGATATTGCAACAGATAGTCATAGACATTTTGAGTTACTTCTAATTGGGCTAATTGAGTTTTTGATGCGGGTGTATTATAGCTATTCATTCCTTCAGCTAATACCCTATTTTGCCATCCAAAAACTAAAAATGCACAACAAAGTAAGCCTACAAATAATTTGTGCTGCCAATTTTTCATGATTAATCATTCCCTACTTGAAATTTTTTATAGGCATCTTAAATGATTTCTGCACAATATTCGGTGGTGTTGATAGAGTATTGCCCAGCCTACGTATATTTGCAAAATCAAATCTGAATCCTATGTCAAACCTGATTCTACATGAAAATACTATTTTACTTCTGGTAAGAATTATTAATAAATAATTAAAAAATACCGATGGCTTTACCCCTTGTCTGAATCCTTACGACTAACCGATAAATAACCAATAAATAACCAATAAATAACCAATAAATAAATATTGCTATTCTCAATTATTTCTTAATAAAACTTTAAATTTGTTAACAAATCTGTCTGCAACTCCTTTAATAACTAGAATTTTTTGTTTGTAACAGTTAATTTATATTTGTTGTCAAATTCTTCTCTTGGTTAGATACTAGGAATACAACAAAGCAATTATTTTTATGAACGCTATTTCTAATCTGGAATTTAAACGCTCAACTTGGCAAATAGCCATTCTCTTGACCTTGGGCTTTTGGCTGAGTGCTAGTCTGGTTTTAGATTGGGTAATTATGCCTAGTCTTTACTTTGCCGGCATGATGAACGAAGCTAGTTTTTCTGTAGCAGGTTATGTAGTTTTTTGGAATTTCAATCGCCTAGAATTATTAGCCGCTACTGTGGTTTTAACTTCTGTATTGGCTATTAGCAAAACTCAATCTCATTGGCGCTTGGGTAGTATTGCATTATCTGGAATATTGTTAACAGTAGCATTACTAGATACTTATTTCTTAACTCCCCAAATGTGCGCTCTAGGAGCTAATTTCAGCTTACTCCCTAGTGATCCAGTCCCAGCAATTATGAACTTATTACACAGCGGTTACTTCCTGCTAGAGGCCTTTAAGGTCATAGCAGGAGGTATACTTTTAAATTGGTGTTGGCGGGAAATTTAAGCCTCATCAGTGTTAGGTAAGAGTAGACGGATAGCGAGAAGCGCAAATCCAATGGCAGCGATCGCTTTTAAAATGCGTGTAGGTAAAAATTCAGACACCGCACCACCAGCCAATGCTCCCAAGAGGCTAGTTAAGACTAAAGCACCCGCTGTACCAAAAAATATAGCCTTTCGAGATTGTCCTTGTCCAGAAAGAGCGATCGCTGCTAACTGACTCTTATCACCTAATTCTGATAAAAACACTGTCACAAAGCTCAGTCCTAAAAGATTCCAGTCCATATTTTCCTCGGTTGACAATATTTGACAATACAATATTTGACAATATTACAAAAATTAACCCCGAATGACATCCCAGACCAACATCAGGGAAATTAGTAGCAACATGACACCGGCTAGTTTTTCAACAGTTTTAGGGCTGAGTTTCGTAGAAATCCAACCACCTAATAATACTCCTAATAAACTAGTAGTAATTAATGCTACGCCAGAACCAAGAAAAACTACCCAAGGGGCATGAGATTCTGCACTCATTAACAGGGTGGAAAGTTGAGTTTTATCACCAATTTCCGCGAGAAAAATCGTGATAAAGGTTGTCCCAAAGACCATAAATACAGATGTTTTGCTTTTGGGATCATCCTTAACTATAGTCTGATGTGACTGGTTTTCGGTTGCAGATAATTTAGGAATGCTGAATGGTGCAGTATCAATTTTCACGGTCGTTAGTTTTGTCTTTCAGTTATTTTCATATTCCTTTCATTTTCTCATATTGTTGTCATAAATTGCAACCTGATTAAATCAAAAACCCACAGCTTGATCAAAACGGATTTGTTCTAAACTGCGATCGCTTATTGCTGTACTTTTATTTATCAAGATGCAATAGTAAGCAAATAGTAGCATTAATTTTTTGCATGAAGAATACTAATGAGAATATGCGTTAATGATATTAAAAAGTAATCTAAAATAAAATCTCTTATCACAACTTTGGGCGCTAAAATACCGGATATAGAGCGAATTGAAGATATTCATGTCAGAAATTCTTTTAGATTCTCTATATAATTATTTGTTAAAAAAAGTAAGAAATATGAAAATACAGAGTTTTAAATTCAGTAATAATAAAGAAAATTGGCACATTCAGGAGGTTAAATTTGAGAGTCTAAATTTACTTGTCGGTGGTTCTGGAGTTGGAAAGACAAGAATTTTAAAAGCACTTAATTTAATTTGTGATACTGCAAAAGGTGTAAATCGTAATTTAGATGATTTGGAATGGAGTATCAATTTCTCTCATTTAGGACAAAATTATAGGTGGGAGTTAAAAAGTTCCTCAAGCAAGAAAGAAGAAATATTTCTAAATGTCAATGAGTCGGAACAGACTGAAATTATTTATGAAAAATTAGTTCGATATGATGATGATTCTGAACTGGAGATACTTATCCGTACTATTTCAGATTCAAAATTCAATAACGAAAAATTACCTAAATTAAAAAGAACTGAAAGTGCAATTACTCTTCTTTCAGAAGAAAATTTAATTATTCCAGTCCTTCAAGCATTTAGACGATTAATATTCAACTTTGAAACTGCTGAGACTCAGAGATTTATGCTTAAGGCTGATTATGATGATCTGACTCAAATTATTAATAAACTAGAAGAATTTTCTGATAAAATAAATATTTCCAGGTTTAAAGAAATTTTTACTGGTAGTTTGAGTTTGCCAGTCATAAAGTCTTTTTGTTTGCAGAAATTTTTGCCAGATGATTTCAATGAAATTAAAGAGTATTATATTGATGTTTTTTCAGAAGTTAACGATGTGAGAGTTAGTAGCGAGAGAACCTCAGATGGTGATTTTAGGCTATTCTTGGAAATTCAGGAGAACGGTGTAGAAGACTGGATTCCTCAACAGCGAATTTCATCCGGTATGTTTCGTACTTTAATTTTTTTAATTGAAGTAATTACTGCTCCTGAAGAGTCAGTAATTTTAATTGATGAATTTGAGAACAGTTTAGGAATTAACTGTATGGCTGAATTAACAGATTTTATCCTTGATAAATCCTCAGACATACAGTTTATACTTACTAGCCATCATCCATATATTATCAATAATATTCCTTGGGATAATTGGCAAATAGTTAATAAATCTGGAAACAAAGTCAGAGTCAGAAAAGCTCCAGATATTCCAGAACTGAACACAGCATCTAGCTTAGATAAGTTTACTCAATTAATTAATTTACTTGACTGGGAGGAATTTTCCGAGTGAATCTTTTATTTTTAGTAGAGGGGGGAAAGACTGAACCAAAAGTATATAAAGCATGGTTACAACATTTATTTCCTAGCTTAACTTTTGTTGTCCGACCTGAAGATATGACAATAAATACTTGTCGAATTATTGCAGGGGACGGCTATCCAAATATGGTGAGTAAGCCTAAGCAATATCCAGGAGTTTCTCGACTGGAAGCCTGTTTAATTGATATAGTAAAATTCGGCAATGTCAATCATTTTTTTATATGTATTGACTCTGAAGAAAATTCTTATACAGATCGTTTTCATGAAGTGAAATCTAAACTTGATGATCTCAAGTCAGGCTGCAATATAGATAGCTCAAAAACAGAGATTCATATAATAATTCAGCATTGCTGTTTTGAAACATGGGCATTAGGTAATGCAGAAATTCCTAACGAATATAGTTCAATTGTAAGTTCTCAAGTTTTATCTGATTTTCAGGCATATTACGATATTTTGGTCAATGATCCTGAAGAAATGTCTTCATGTCCACCTGGATATATTTTTGGGACAAAAGCGAAATTTCATGAACGTTATCTCCAAGAATATCTCAGACGATTTGGTTTGTCTTATAGTAAGAAAAATCCAAAGGTTGTAGCGGATAAAAAGTATCTAGATGCGTTAAAAAAGCGATGTGAATCAATGAATCATTTATCTAGCTTGAAATTATTGTTAGATATATGGGACAGCATAGAAACTTTGTAATCAGTAACAAAATTTAGATATATGAAAGTGAATCTCCCATTGATTACTACGCTCAAAAACACAATGAGAGAATACCTATATGAATTAAATCAAAAACCCACAGCTTGATCAAAACGGATTTGTTCTAAACTGCGATCGCCATAAACTCCTTCAATCTGCTGACGACAGCAGTCAATCGCAAAATCGTTTACATCCTCTGCTTCAATACCATACATTTCTGCAAAGGTTTCTGCTTCTACACGACAAAACCGAGGACGGTGAGGATAAATTTTACATTCCCTTGTACCATGATCATAATTTACACACCATCCCCCTTCACCTATCATACTGAGGTAAAGTTCTAAATCCGGTGGTGAAAGATACTCTTCTAAGTCTGGACGATCCGCTGGTGTTAAGTTACAGCAAGCCCCACACTGAGATATACATTGCCAAGTAGCCATATTTTTAACCTTCTGCTATTGCTGCTATTTTACTTTTTTATGACTTTTTCTATAATTTTGTGAACTAAATTAAATTTTAGATCCCCTAAAAAGATATGATAAATTACGGGTTTGGCTATGAAATTATTAAATCTTTTTAAACCATTAAATCATTGGGAGGAAAAAATGGACATTTTAGCTAACATCAATTGGGAAGTTGTCTTACAGTTGACTTGCGTGGGATTAATTGTGATTTCAGGTCCCATAGTCATCTTTATCCTAGCATTTCGCAACGGCAACCTGTAAATTAGTTAATGGGTAATAAGTAAGAGTTTATCTAATCACCATTACCCATTGATAACAATCGGGGTTAAATCCCCGCTTCAAACAGTTTTTAATCTTTAACTCATAGCACAGGTTGATAAAGCCTGGATTGCCTTTTCAATAATTCCCTCATATATAGGTTGAGATAAGTTTACCTGTGCAGCATTTTCGCGGTTGAAACCTAACAGACCAAATTTATCATCTGGCCGCATCACTAAAACCTGACCTTCGGAATTTTTGACCCTTAATTCTTTACCCATACCATTTTCATAAATTCCACAAGTGTATTGACGCTGTTGATATTCAAAACTCACCGCTGATAAATTTGATGAATTAGTGAAAAGTTTGAGAATATGATTTGGAAGTTTTGCACCAATTAACTCAAGTTCAAGATTAATTTGACCATTAAAGTTATTTTCCCGTAATTTGTAAGCAATATCTAATCTTGACGGTAAAGGAAAATAATCACCCCAGCGCCATGCTATCCCTTTAATTTCCACCAAGTTATTATCAATATTTTGAACTACAGTTAATTTAATATGACCCTTACCAACAATTTTTTGTGCAATCACTTGGACATTAGGAGTCCAAAATATAGGGTCTGAATTATCAATACCACAGGGATGGAGAATATTTAATTGTTGCAAAAGATCCTCATTAATTTCGTGAAGATTCACTTGAGTATCAATTTTCAAAAGAGGTTTGAGATGTTGAATTTCTAAACATCTATTTGCAAATTCCGACAACCGCAATCGAAATTCTGGTAAATTTTCCGCTGGTAAAGAAAATCCTCCCGCAGCCTTGTGTCCTCCAAATTTACCTAATAAATCCCGACAACTATCTAAAGCCGCAAATACATGAAATTCAGCAATTCCCCGCGCTGAACCGCGAATTATGCTGTGATTTTCATAAGTACCAATAAACACCGGCACACCATAACGTTCTAGTAAACGAGAAGCCACAATACCAATGACACCATGATGCCAATTATCTTTGATAATAACTAATACGCGGTCTTTTTGTAAAGAGTTTATATATAAATCCTCAACCATAGAAATAGCTTCTTGTTCAATTTCTTCACATATTTGCTGACGTTGAGTATTAGTTTGTTCACACTGAATAGCTTTAGCTAATGCGATACTAAAATCATCAGTTGTCAGTAAATCAATGACAACTTGTGGATCACCAATTCTACCTATAGCATTAATTCGCGGTCCTAATCGAAAACCAATATCTTCCGGTTTTAAAGATTTGGAATTTTGGTTTTTTTCTCCTTCACTAGCTTGCACTCCTGCAACTTGAATTAATGCTTGTATCCCTGGTAAATTAGATTTTGGTAATAATTTTAAACCCCGTTTTACCCAGCGACGATTTACACCCGTTAAAGGGGCTAAATCAGCAATAGTTCCCAAAGTAAATAAAGCTAAAAGTGGTTGAACTAAACCTTTAATTTCCCCTAACTGTTGTGCTAGACAAACTGCTAAAATATAAGCCACACCCACACCGGCCACACCTCGATAGGGAGAAGATTCAGCTATTAGTTTTGGGTTGAGAATTGCATTAGCTGGAGGTAATTTTTCTGGAATATCATGATGATCTGTGATAATAACTTTTAAACCTAATTCTCTGGCTTTGGTAATAGGTTCAACAGCAGAAATGCCATTATCTACAGTTAGAATTAGTTTTACACCTTCATCGTAAAATTCTTGGACAATGCGGTTATTAATCCCATAACCATCGTGCATTCGACTAGGAATAGCATAATCAATATCAGCACCCAAAGCCCTAAGACTTCTTAATAGTAATGCAGTGCTGGTCATACCATCTGCATCATAGTCACCACAAATAGCTATTTTATCATTATTGGCGATCGCTATTTCTAATAATTCCACACTAGCAGCTAAATCGGGAAATTCTGCCAGAGGAGAAGGTAAAATCAGAGATTCAGGTTCTAAAAATATCTTTGCATCTTCGGGAGTTTCCATGCCCCGATTAATTAATAATTGGCCGATAATGGGGGAAGTATTCGTTAAATTTGCCAATTTTTCGGCTAATTCTGGATTTAATGCGGCAATTTGCCAGCGTTGATTAGGTAAGCGTTTGGTAGATTGATGATTAGTCATTCGTCATTTTGGTTGTGTAAACTAGACCTATATTCTTTTCGATTCTATCAAATTATGTCACTTTCATCACTGATTATTTACTTGATATTTTGACCTGCATCTACATTTGTGTTTTTAAATACTATATAAATCATTTTTTCAGATATAAAATATGTTTTTCAACAGTCCATAACAACAGACAAATATTTTTAATCATTGTGTAGCTACCGTTGCAAAAGCAACTCTCACAAGTATTTTTTGACCATTTTAGGTAGAGATAATGACTTACAATTCAGAAGAAATGCAGCAAATTCTCGAAGTAGCTTTTAAACGTAAGCAACAAGGAGAATATACAAGAGAGCAAATAATAGAAATAGCCTCAGAATTAGGTGTTTCTTCAAAATCTTTGCAAGCAGCGGAACAAGAATGGTTAAAAAATAACGTAGAAGTGAAAAAAGAACAAATGTCTCATAGTCAACAACGAAAAGAATTTAAATCACACCTATTTGCTTTTATGGCAATCAATGGTTTTTTAGTGCTATTAAATTTAGTAGTTAGTCCCGGATATTTTTGGGCAATTTACCCCATGTTAGGATGGGGTTTAGGTCTATTACTCCATGGAATTAAGGTTTATACAAGTAATTCCTAAAACATAACCCCGACTTTTGCAAAAAGTTGGGGTTATTCAAGCTGATGCCGTAATTTTTAGAATAGAGCTTTCAAACAACATAATTTATGTTACAATCAGATGGCAGTCGAAAATTAATCGGCAAATAACTCAAGACCACAAACGCTATCGAGTTCCAGAAAATTTATCAAAACTTGTAAAAATTATTATAAGTATTATTTCTGGATAAAAAATAATTATGAAAATATTCACTATTGGACATTCCAATCATACAATTGAAACATTTATCGAACTGTTACATCAACATCAAGTAACAGCCTTAGCAGACGTGCGTTCTAGTCCTTATAGTCGCCGATTTCCTCAGTTTAATCAATCAGCTTTAAAAACAGCCCTAAAAACCGTAAATATCGCTTATGTTCCCCTGGGAGATAACTTAGGCGCTCGTCCCCGTGATAGAAACTGTTATATAAATGGTATGGCTCGTTATGATTTAATTGCTGCCACAGAAGCTTTTAAAATCGGCTTAAATCGTCTAATTCAAGGCTCAGAAAAATATCAAATTAGTTTAATGTGTGCAGAACAAGACCCCATTGTTTGTCATCGAGCTATTTTAATTTGTCCACATTTAAAAAATGCTGGTTTAGAAATTCACCATATTCATAAAAATGGAGATTTAGAATCAAATGAAGATTTAGAAAATAGGGTATTAAAACAGAATAATTTATATAAATTGTCCGCTAAATTGTCCGCTGATTTGCCAAGTCCTGTTAAACAGCTTTCTCTATTTGATTTGCAACTTGATTTCCCACCCATACAAACCCTAGAAAAACCTCTTTCCCGTGCCGAATTAGTAGAAAAAGCATATCAATTACAAAGTGAAAAAGTAGCTTATACAGAAACAACAGATGATGATTAAACAAGTTAATTTATTTACTATTGGCTTCACACAAAAAAAAGCCGAGCAGTTTTTCGAGACCTTAACAAAAGCAGGTGTGAAGCGAGTTATTGATACTCGTTTAAATAATGTTTCCCAACTTGCGGGATTTGCGAAAAAGCCTGATTTACAATATTTTCTCCAGAAAATTGGTGGAATTGAATATATCCATATTCTTGATTTAGCGCCCACTAAAGATATTTTGGATGCTTATAAGAAGAAAGAAATAACTTGGGATAGCTATGAGCAGAAATTTAATCAACTGATGACACAGCGACAAATTGAAAGGAAGTTATCTATAGATATCATAGATAAAAGTTGTTTATTGTGTAGCGAGTTAAAACCCCATAATTGTCATCGTCGCTTAGTGGCTGAATATTTGCAAATTAACCTAGAAAAAAATATCAAAATTCATCATCTTTAAGTATAATATTAGTTAAGGTGCTAATTAAAGTTTAACAATGCTGTGGTTTGATATTATTTGTCTTGCTAAATCTACTAAGCATGGCGGAATTTGTCTTGCAGGTATTAAAACCGATGGTACAGGGTGGTTACGGCCAGTTTCTAATAAAAAAGATGGAACTCTATATCCAGAACACTACACAGTGAGAGATGGTAGAGAAGTACAATTATTTGATGTTGTGAAAATTCCTTTTCTTAGATATGAACCAAAATGTCATCAACCTGAAAATTATCTCATTCATTATAGTTATAAATGGCAGATTTTAGGACAGGCTACTTTAGAACAAGTCCGAGAATTAATTAAACCAGAAATTCAAAAAAATTCTTCTCAACCTAGGTTATTAGGTAATTTCGATAAACGTATCCGTTATCAAGATTTAGAGATATCCCCGATTAGATCTTCATTAACAATGATAAATCCAGAAGAATTAAAATGGCAAGTTAAATATAATTCTTCACATAAGAAGACTTACAGATGTCTTTTTTATTTATGTGGTAATTTTTATGATTTACCAATCACAGATCCAGTGTGGATAGACAAACTTGGTTTTTTAGAAGAGGGAATATATTCCTGTGAAGAGGTAATCGAAAAACTCAACTTGAAAAATTTTGAACCTGATCAATTTAGATTAACAATTAGTTTAAGTGAACCTTTTCAACCTCAATTTCACAGTGAGGAAATATTTTGTTATAAATTGGTGGCATCTGTTATTAATGTTACCGATATTATTAAACGTTTAGGATGGTAAATATTCCCAAATGATTTAATAATTCGGGAATTTAAATCTATCAAAAGAACTAACTTATTACTAAGCACACAGTGTTAAAAATATGTTAAAAATAAAGATCCTTGACTTTTGCAAGAAATCAAGGATATTTCTTATTTGCACCCTTCCCCTCATATTTAAGTTTAAGATTTACTACAGTGCCATTTTGGACTTGATAATTATTCAACTATATTCCCTATTTTGGAACTAGCTAATGTTGGTGAGGTGAAAATTTGTGAGTACAAATTTGCAGGTTGTTGACGAGCGACAATTGGTAAAACTTGACGAGCATGAGCCGCAACTTCTACTGTTTTCACATCATAAGCTTGTGTGATCAGCTTAGGATAAAAACCAATGCCGATGATAGGAATTAACAAACAAGCAGTAATAAACAACTCTCGTGGCTTAATATCAAGAACCACAGCATCTAAATGCAATTCTTCATTCTTGTCACCATAGAACACTTGACGCAGCATAGAAAGTAAATAAATGGGTGTTAAAATCACGCCAACTGCTGAGAGAAAGATGATGACAATTTTGAAGCCGGAACTGTAAACATCACTAGTAGCAAAACCCAAGAATACCATCAATTCACCGACGAAGCCACTCATACCAGGTAACGCTAGAGAAGCCATTGCACCCATGGTAAAAAGAGCAAAAGTTATTGGCATTACTTTAGCCATACCGCCCATTTTATCCATCATTAAGGTGTGAGTACGTTCATAAGTGACACCGGATAAAAAGAATAAACTAGCAGCAATTAAACCGTGAGAAACCATCTGTAATACAGCACCATTGATACCGATTTCTGTATAAGATGCAATCCCAATTAACACAAACCCCATGTGGGCAATTGAAGAGTAAGCCAAACGGCGTTTGAGGTTGGTTTGTGCAAAAGCACAACAAGCACCATAAACAATATTAACTACACCTAAAACTACTAAAACAGGAGCAAAGGTGATATGAGCATCAGCCAACATTTCCACATTAAAACGAATTATGGCATAACCACCCATCTTTAACAATACACCTGCTAAGATCATTGAACCAGGAGCGGACGCTTCACCATGAGCATCAGGCAACCATGTATGGAAGGGGAAAATAGGTAATTTGACACCGTACGCAATCAAGAAACCGGTATATAGTGCCAGTTCTAAAGCTTTGGGATATTCTTTCATTCCCAATTCTGTCATGTTGAAGGTCAAATTATCACCATAGAAAGCCATGGCAAAACCAGATACTAGTATAAGTATGGATGCAGCAGCGGTATAGATAATAAATTTGGTAGCTGCGTAACGGCGGTTTGCTCCTCCCCAAATGGAAATTAACAAATAAACGGGTACTAACTCAATTTCCCACATCAAAAAGAACATTAACAAATCTTGGGCAAGGAATACACCCAATTGGGCGCTGTACATTACCAACATTAACGCATAAAATAAACGCGGCTTATTGGTTACTTTCCAAGCCGCGAATACTGCGAGTGTGTTAATTAAGCCTGTTAATAGTATCAGGGGCATTGATAAACCATCAACCCCCAAAGACCAATTAAAGCCAATTTGAGGTATCCAGGAATAGCTTTCTGTCAGTTGTAGGGCTGAACTTTGGAAGTCATAACCCTGCCAAAGAGCGCAGATAATTAATGAAAAATCTAATATTGCCACCCACAAACCGTACCAGCGCACAGTTTTACCTTCTTTATCGGGAATAATCGGAATTGCCAAGGCTGCCACTAATGGCAGGAAAATTATGGCTGATAACCAAGGGAGTTCTATTGTATTCATAACTGTTGACAATATATTTTTGGTTTTGCTTTTGTTTACATTATATTAAGAAATTTTTACTTTTGTAAATGATTTCTTGTGAACATCTCCAGTTTTGTGGATTTTATTAGTAATAAATACCTACTGAAGTCTGGTGCAAGTCTATTCTAAATGTAAATTTTTGTGATGTCAACAAAAAAACAGCGCTATTAGTCGCTGTCTTTAGTTATAATGCCCCGGCTAAGGATAAATTTAAACTTTCACAAGGTTGTTTAGGATGCTTAAACAATACGGTTGACAATTGTCCACACTTGACAATCTGATCTAACATAGGGGACAGAAATGGTCTTAAAGCCTGTGATGAAAGGTTTGTAGTAAACTTGCCAATACATAGGACTAAGTTCGTCAGCGCAGGTTTTGAGAAGTTTAATTTCTTTGGCCAGTTCCCCTGCTAGTTCGTTAACTCGTTCTGCATGAATTTGAGCGATTTTTTTGGCTTCTTCTAGCTGTGCTTCTTGTTGCGATATGCGGATAGAAATAGGTAAATGCCTATTTAGATAGACTTTCCTTTGTTGTATTTGCTTTTCTAGGAAAGATATTGCATCATCTATGCCTTTAAGTTCAGCAGATAATTGGGCATTTTCCCTAGCTTGACGACGATAAGCTTCAACAATGGCTAAATGTGAATCATTTTCGCCCAATTCTACATGATTATTAGTTAGTATAGCCCTTTCTTGCTGGAGTGCTTGGATTTGGGATTTTAGTTCTACTATTTCTGACTGAATTTTTTCCATATTATGTTATGACTGTTAATTGGTAATTGGTAATTGGTAATTGGTTTTTCATCACCCATTACCAATGGAAAATTCAAAATCTAAACTTTAAAATGTGGTCGTCCCTTGCATATCTAGGTCAAGTATTCGCACAGTTGAAGTGATTCCCTTTTGTAACCAAGCATTTTTCATGGCTATTTCTACTGCTTTTCCCTTGCTTGTATCTACTAAAGCCAAAAGTGTGGGACCGGCACCACTGATTACCATACCATAAGCACCAGCATCTATAGCAGCGTTATTAACAGCGTCATAGCCAGGAATTAAAGCTTGACGGTAAGGTTGATGTAATTTATCTTGTAATGCGGTTTTTAACCATTCTTCCCGATTAGTTGCTAAACCGCGTAACAATAAACCAAAATGAGAAATATTGAAAATCGCATCATGACGACTGATTTCTGTAGGTAGAACTTTCCTTGCTTCTGAGGTTGATAACTCAAAATCAGGAATTGCTACTACTGGTAGTATATCCCGATGCCAGGGAATATCGCTAATTTCCCAACCTGTGTTACTGGTAGCTGCCAGACGACAACCACCCAATAGCGCTGGTACTACATTATCAGGATGTCCTTCTATAGCGATCGCTAATTTCATCACCTCCAATTCAGACAAAGGCCTACCAGCCAATTCATTGGCTGCAACTAACCCGCCGACAATAGCCGTGGCGGAACTGCCTAAACCCCTAGATAAAGGTACACCCAACTTAATCTCTATTTTTACTGATGGCGGTGTTTGTTCTATATATCCATATAACTTAACAAATGCCTGATATAAAAGATTACTCTCATCAGTTTGTACCTTTTCCGCCTCCACACCAGAAACTTGAATCATTAAGCCATCTACATCGAGAGTAGTAAATTCAAATTGATTGTAAAGCTTTAAAGCTGCACCAATGCAATCAAAACCCGGACCCAAATTTGCAGTCGTGGCGGGAACTTTAACAGTAATGTGAGAAAATACAGCCATTGAGATTAATTCAAAATTCCAATATAAACTACCTCATCTTACAGAAACACTAAGTAAGCGTAAAGCACAGTAACTTTTATCGTGAGGATACACTGCGCTAACGGTATTGACTATGTTCTTTATTCCAGGACTTACGCAACTGGCACGATTCCTAGGTCGCGCTTCCCTATCGCCCAGAAACAGGGAGGCCATCACTATTTAGGGCTTGCTGAATAAGTTGTCTGTGAGGGCAGGGAACTCTTAACTCTTAACTGGGAACAGTTAGTAAGACATAGATTAAGGGATTAAAACCGAGTAATTTAACGTGAGATGCAGTTTTATCGGTTATAAATCAGCTAAATTTAATTTTAGCACCAATAATGGCGTTTTTTTACCTAGCAAAAAGTGGGAATTTTGGAATATTCATTGATATTACATAACTATATAGTTCTAGAAAGCTAGTCCTAAGTTAGCAAACAAATAACTATTGACCTTGAGGGATTTAAACCCGATTTTTTGATCATTTTTTAGCGAACTGCTTGCAGCAGCACTTCACTATGGTTATTTATCTGGACTTAATCCGCAAAAACTGAAACGACCAGATATGGTTCATACAGATGATGGTTAATTTGTACAGTGCGTAAGTCATATATTCCTAACTCCATGACTCCTTGATTTTCCTGTGAAGTATTTAAGTATGGTATTACATAAATACGCATCTGGAGGTAAAGATTGTATGGACAATTTAGGAATTGTCCATACAAGGGTTTTCGGTCACACCGCCTTTGATTTAATTTCTAGAAGATATATAATCTAAAACTGCTCAATGCCAATATTTTTCCAATTCACTTGACTAATATCGATCTATAGGGTTATACTCATTGACGTTCGGTGAAACATCGAAATAAAAAAAGACATCGCTTTTAATTATCCATTAGTCAAATATCGTAATTCATTTTTACATTGATTGCGAGGGGTAAGAGTTTTGAAAACTGTATAGTTTAGTTAATGTTTGGCGGATGACACGCCTCTTACGGGTATCGTATCACGTAGTATCCCCTGTCCGTTCAGGGTATGTTTGTGTCGACGTGCGTAACAGGAAGAAAAAACCAAAATCAGGTGCGTAAATTTATCTAGTTTTTGGGAACTTTTTTCCAGAGAGTATGATTCAATAAAAATGTGGTAAATTCAGTTAGTTAATCTGGGAGTATCTATGACATCATTGGTGGAATTAAAACCAAAGGTATTAAGTGATTCACAATCCAAAGTTGAGGGCGCGCGTTGGCTGATTATTGGTGGTGGAGATCATGCCATCAAATTTGTTCAAATGTTATTAGCTGATAAACCATCACAAGAATTAGTTATTCTCACGGAAAATCCCCATAATATCTCTGATATCTCCAACTTAGAAGAAACCGAAACCCAGATAACTTATGGTGGAAGTCTGAGCGATTTATCTGACTGGGTTCAGCAATCCTGGTCTGGCGTGGTATTGGGGACTCAAACAGGCCTCCATGAAACACAAGTGCAAACTCTGATGCAATTGCGACTGAAAGGTATTCCGGTTTATCGTCTACCCGATATTTGGGAAACCTTATATCAAAAACTCCCTTCTTCCCTACTTGAGGATGAGTGGTTTACCTTTAGTAAAGGCTTTCTACTAGTATCTAGTGATACTAGTAGAAAAATCAAGAGAGTTACAGATACAATAGTCACTATGCTATTATTTGTCTTACTATTTCCGCTCATGGTTTTGGTAGGACTGATGATTAAACTAGATAGTCCAGGTCCGATTTTCTATAGCCAATTGCGAACCGGACTCAACGGTAAACCATTTCGGGTTTACAAGTTCCGTTCCATGTATCAAGATGCTGAAAAACAGGGCGCACAATGGGCAAGCCAACGTGATTCCCGTATTACCAGAGTAGGACATTGGCTACGACTCCTGCGAATTGACGAACTACCCCAGATTTGGAACGTGTTGCGCGGAGAAATGAGCCTGATTGGTCCTCGTCCAGAAAGGCCAGAATTTGATGTCAAGCTCAAAGAAGCGATTCCTTACTACGAACTGCGTTATTTAGTCAAACCAGGAATCACAGGCTGGGCGCAAGTCCTTTATCCTTATGGTGCTTCCATAGAAGATGCCTACGAAAAGCTGTCCTACGACATATACTATATGAAAAACTATTCGCTCTGGTTGGATTTAGTTATCGCTTTTAAAACCATCAAAGTCGTCTTATTAGGTAAAGGCAGATGAATCAAAAAGTCTTGGTGACAGGCGGTGCAGGCTATATCGGTTCTCATGTGGTCCGTCAACTCGGAGAAGCTGGTTATGACGTAGTTGTCTATGACAACTGCTCCACAGGCGTGCCTAATTCCGTACTCCATGGTCAACTAATTATTGGTGATTTAGCAGATATAGACCGCCTTTACCAAGTCTTTGCCAAGCATCAATTTAGTGCAGTACTTCACTTTGCTGCCAGTCTAGTTGTCCCAGAATCGGTTGCGTACCCCCTTGATTATTACGCTAATAACACCCGTAATACCTTAAATCTGCTCCGCTGTTGTAGTGTCATGGGCGTTAACCAATTAATTTTTTCTAGTACGGCCGCAGTTTATGGCGAGCCTCAAGAAAATCCGGTAACGGAAAATACTCCAACCCTACCGATTAACCCCTACGGACGCTCCAAATTGATGAGCGAATTAATGATTCGAGACTACGCCCTAGCGTCTCCTATGCGATATATAATACTGCGTTACTTTAACGTCGCCGGAGCCGACCCTGGGGGAAGAATCGGACAAAACTCACCGAATGCAACTCACTTGATTGCAAATGTTTGTAATGCTGCACTTAAACGCCAATCAGAATTAAAGATATTTGGCACCGATTTCCCCACCCCAGATGGTACAGGAATCCGAGATTATATCCATGTTGAAGACCTGGCCACAGCCCATGTAGATGGTTTACGCTACTTGGAACAGAACGGAGAAAGTCAAATTCTCAACTGTGGCTATGGCAAAGGTTATAGTGTTAGGCAAGTTGTGGAACAGGCGAAAGCTATTTCTGGGGTAGATTTTCCCGTGATTGAATTAGAACGTCGTCCTGGAGATCCAGCCTGCGTAACAGCTTGTGCGGATAAAATTAGGCAGGTATTGAATTGGCAACCCAAGCATAATAATCTGGATGATATCATTTATAGTCATTTAGTTTGGGAAACCAGAAAGCTAAAAGATATAATAGATCCCACGGGTTAGGGCAACAGGTGAGAGGGTTGGGTAGGTGTCAGGTTAACTGTAGTAGAGACGTTCCATGGAACGTCTTTACATAGAGCAGACACTTTTAGAATGAAGCAGGAAGAAAAAACAGGAAGAATGTTAACATTAGTTAGCTTTTTTGGAGCGGATAACCTCTCACATTGACCACAGAAAGAAAAAAAATCTGGTAATTGTTAGCTTATGTTAGCTTTTTTTGCGGAACTTATTTATTCGACAAGATGTCTTGGCTGTAGACTAAATAAGTGATAAAATCAGTATATTTTATGAAATTAATATATGTCTATTAACCAAGAAGACCAGGATTCCATTGATATTCAACAGTATTGGCTGATCTTAAAAAGACGTTGGTTCGTCGCCTCAGTTGTGATGGCCTCCGTTATCTCAGCTACAGCCTTTATGACTTACACACAAAAACCAGTTTACGAATCACAAGGTAAGCTCGTTTTTACGAAAAAAGATGCAGCTTCATCCTTGTCAAGTCTATCAGACAAGATGGGAGAACTGGGCGGACTCACAAACCTCAGCAACCCAGTTGATACCGAGGCCGAAGTCATTCGTTCCAATCCCATTGTCACGAAAACTATTACCGAACTAAAGCTCAAGGGTAGAAAAGGCGCACCCATGACCACGGGTGATTTCCTGAAAATACTCAAGCTCAAAACTATCCGGGGGACGGATGTGATGGAACTTTCCTACAAGAGTACCGATAAACGAGAAGCCGCCAATGTAGTTAATTCCTTGATGAAACATTACCTGGCTAGTAATGTTAGCACTAACCGCGCCGAGGCGATCGCCGCCCGGGAATTTTTGTCCCAGGAGTTGCCAAAGGTAGAAAGACGAGTTACGGAAGCAGAAATAGCCCTACGTCGGTTTAAAGAAAAGAACCGAGTCGTGGCTTTGGATGTAGAAGCCAAAGTGAGTTTGGAATCCTTAGGAAAGCTAACTGAGTCCATTACCCAAAGCCAAGGGGAATTGGCCGCAGCTTATACTCGCTCCGTAGCATTACAAAATGAAATGAAACTGACTACACAACAAGCCGTTGATCTGAGCAGTTTAAGTCAATCCCCTGGGGTACAGCAGGTACTAACAGAATACCAAAAGACACAACACGACCTAGCGATAGCGCGAACCCTTTATACCAATGATAATCCCAAAGTTGTTGATCTATTACTGAAGGAAGCAGCCCAGAAAAAAGAACTAGAAGCGCGAGTTACCGAAACCGTTGGTAATTCCAACTCCTTACCCAAACAAAACTTGCAGATAGGAGAACTCAAACAGGCATTAACTCAGGATCTAGTCAAGTCAGAAGTAGAAAGATTGGCCTTGACAAACCAAGTCGGGGAATTACGGAAGGTATTTATAGTCAATAAAAGCCGTTTAGATAGCTTACCTCGACTCGAACAACAACAGTTACAGCTACAGCGACAGTTGATGGTAGCACAAACCACCTATCAAGAACTGCTGAGGCAATTCCAGTTAGTTCAAGTCATGGAGAATCAGAATGTAGGTAATGCCCGGGTCATTTCGGAGGCTTTAGTGCCTGAGATTGCCGTCTCTCCCAAAAAGCCCCTGAATTTAGCACTAGGTGGCTTTTTGGGACTCCTTCTGGGTGCAGGGACGGCACTCCTGTTAGAATCTATGAACCAAACCCTGAAGAATATTGAAGAAGCCAATCGGTTCTTGGGATTCCCCCTGCTGGGGACAATTCCCCAATATGGTGAAAAAAAGAGGAAAAATACCGTCGTGGAAGGTCTGCTGGAAGTGCCTTTACTGGATCAACCTTATTCACCAGTCAGTACATCCTTGGAAATGCTCAATACTAACCTGGGCTTCACCATTTCTGACAAAGAGTTACAGGTGATTTTGATCACTAGTTCAACATCTGGAGAAGGTAAATCTTTTGTGGCAGCCAATCTGGCGGTAGCCGCATCTCATGTGGGAAAACGCGTGCTGTTAATAGATTGTGATATGCGTCGTCCCCGTCAGCACCGCATTTGGGAAATACCCAACCTGCTGGGACTGAGTAATATCTTAGCCGGTCAAAACGAGGTAAAACCAGCTATCCACACAGTATTCTCTAATGTGGATATGCTACCAGCCGGAAAAATTCCGCCTAACCCAGTGACACTTTTAGATTCCCAGCGTATGGCTGACTTGATTGAGGAAACTCGTCAGGATTATGATTTTGTGATCATTGACTCACCACCCTTGACAGCCGTTACCGATCCTCTGATTATCGGCAAGTTTGCTGATGGGTTATTGCTAGTTGTCCGTCCTGGCCTGGTGGAATATTCAGCGTTGAAGTCCGCGAAATCATTACTCAATCAATCAAAAGTGCCTATTTTGGGCATGGCCGTGAATGGTGTTAGTGAGGAAAGCGGTTATGGTGGTTACTACTATTATAGAGGTTATAGGGGTTATTACCGAGAAACAGAAGAAACCAGTAAGAACAACAAGTCTGTGGAAATTAATCTGAAATAAGGCTTGACTTTATTCCCTGCCCATGCAACAATATAAAAGTGAGATGTGTTATAATTTGTTGGTTTGACACAAAAACAGTTTTTACATCTGTAGGATTAATTGAATGATCACCGTTTTGGGAGTTGAGCTTTGATGGTCTTAGGATCTCAGTTCCTCCCTCGCAACCTGCTCGTAACTGAGAAGGCCAAAGCAGGGGAAAACTATGTCTAATTATGGGATTCTGGTATTTTGATGCGATCGCTAACCAGTTCACAATTCAATAGATATCTCCGACAACAATCAATCCCCTAGCAATACTGCTTTTTAAGGAGCGATTCCTGCGGATCGCTTCCCTATGGCTAATTGCAAAGATACTCAAATTCTACGCTAAAATAATGATCTACTTTGATGAAATTATACTATGAATAATTTATAGGTTTCGCCAGTTCTGAACTATAGGATATAATTCTTGTAAACGATTTCCACAGTCGGCTACCCCAATCATAAAGATATGACCATCAGTGCCGTAAAAGATGTTACAAAAGATATTACATTAGAAAAGTTCTTAATGATGCCGGAGACCAAGCCCGCGTTAGAGTTCTTGGATGGAGATATTATTCAAAAACCTATGCCTAAAGGAAGACACAGCCGACTGCAAGGGAAACTTGGCAGCCAAATTAATTTGGTGAGTGAATCTAAAAAAATTGCCTATGCTTTTCCTGAACTCAGGTGTAGTTTTGGTAATCGTTCAATTGTTCCTGATATAGCAGTTTTTACATGGGAGCATATTACCTTCCTGGCAAATGGAGAAGTCCCAGATAGATTTGAACAGTCTCCAGATTGGGTAATTGAGATTCTCTCTCCTGAACAGAAATCAAATAAAGTAATTGGGAATATCTTACATTGTATGGAGCATGGGTGTAAATTAGGATGGTTTGTTGATCCTGATGATTTAAGTATTCTAGTATTTTTATGCGATCGCCAACCAATACTGTTGGAAAAAACCGATGTTCTGCCTGTATTG
Source organism: Anabaena sp. FACHB-1391 (assembly GCF_014696755.1). Classification (NCBI taxonomy): domain Bacteria; kingdom Bacillati; phylum Cyanobacteriota; class Cyanophyceae; order Nostocales; family Nostocaceae; genus Anabaena; species Anabaena sp. FACHB-1391. Next base: position 64,666 of record NZ_JACJQS010000015.1, read on the forward strand.
TCGGGAATAGAGTTAAAATTAACTGTTGATGATGTATTTGGCTGGTTGAAAATGGCTTAATCAAGCATTACCTTAGAGAAGGTAAGAGTTTTACTAATGAAGTTATCTCCTCGCCACCGATGTCAAATTAGTCCCTATGGGGATGCCATTGCAGGATATATGACTGAATCAACATTGATTGTTTAAACTAAATAACCCACAGATAGATAGTTTACACCAGATTTTGTTAAGCCACCGACACAAGACGAATTACTCTACGATTAATGAACTCTAATAGAATCGAAAAAACTATATAGAATCGAAAAAACTATATTGTTTTTGAGTCTCCTTATTTAATATTAGTAGAAGCTAAAAAAGACAACTTTGAGTAAGGGTGGGGACAATGTTTAGCCGAATTAATTGCCGCTCAGAAGCTAAACAATCAACCGTAACAATTACTATGTGGTATTGTTTTTAATGTTAAAATATGGGAATTTGGACAACTGCGAGAACAAGATTTTACTAAAAATATCTAAGAGTATAGTATATCTAATTTAGATAAATTAGATAAATTATTTGCCGGACTTAACTATGTTTTTGGACAAAGTTAGTTATTTACGCCAAGAAATATGCCCAAAATGAAAATTGGCTCATGCTAAGTAAATTAACTTTCAAAAAAAGTTGTCATTTCTTAAATCAAGTGATAGTATAAGTTTACTTATATAGTAAATGGGTAATTAATACAATTGTTGTTTTATTCCTGACTTTTTCCATTTTGTCCTTGTTGTAAGCTTAAATAGTCCTATTAAATAATAATAATGAGTTTAACTGCTAGTATCATAATTAGAACTTATAATGAGCAACGATATCTTGAAAAACTGCTCAAAGAAATTCAGAACCAGGTGGTAGATGATTTAGTATATGAAGTAATCATTGTTGACTCTGGTTCTACAGATAAAACGCTAGAAATAGCCCATAAATTTAATTCCAAAATTCTAAACATCAAAAAATCCGAATTTTCGTTTGGGCGTTCCTTGAATATTGGTTGTGCCGCAGCTACTGGAGATTACTTAATATTTATTAGTGGACATTGTGTGCCAGTTAATGAGTATTGGCTAATGAGGTTAATCAACCCGTTGATAGTCAAAAATATTGACATTACCTATGGTCGTCAATTAGGTGGAGAAACCACAAAGTTTAGTGAAAATCAGCTTTTTGATAAATTCTTTCCGAAAGATAGTCAAATTCCTCAGAAAAGTTTTTTCTGTAATAACGCTAACTCTGCGATCTTAAAAAGTGTGTGGAAAAAATATAAATTCGACGAATCTCTGACGGGATTAGAAGATATGTACTTAGGTAAACAAGTTGTTGCTGCTGGTGGCTTGATTGGCTATGTTGCCGAAGCAGCTGTTTATCATTATCATGATGAATCTTGGAGTGTGGTAAAAAAGCGTTACGAGCGAGAAGCGATCGCACTGCAAGAAATTATGCCAGAAGTGCAAATTAACTTGGGAGATTTTCTCAGATATTTTATTAGTGCGGTGTTACTAGATGCTGGTAGTGCGTTGCAACAGAAAAAGTTATCCAGTCAAGTTGGTGAAATATTTATGTTTCGGTTAATGCAGTTTTGGGGGTCATATCGCGGTAACCATGAACATAGAAAAATTTCTGCACAAATGAAAGAAATGTATTTCTATCCTCGAAATATTTCTAAGGAAAATTATTCTTAAATTTATTCTTAAATCATTATTCAGACACAACAAAAGCAGCCATCATGTCAAAAACACTAAAAATAGTTGCTCTTTTACCAATGAAAGCCAACAGTGAAAGAGTTAAAGGCAAAAATTTTAAATTTCTGCATAAAAAACCGCTTTTCCAATGGCTATTGGATAGCCTGACTGCAATTCCCGAAATCTCAAAAGTTGTCATCAATACTGATGCTCGTGCTATTTTAGCATCACATCAATTAGTTGATTCAGAAAAAGTACAAATAAGAGACAGAAAGCCAGAGATTTGCGGTGATTTTGTCAGTATGAATCTAGTCATAGGAGATGATATCGCTAATGTCCCAGCCGATGTTTATCTCATGACTCATACAACCAATCCTCTCTTGAGTTCCGCAACTATTCAAAAGGCGCTACAGCGGTTTTTAGATGCCAGGGAAAATGGCAGTGCAGACTCCTTATTTACAGTCAACCGCTTTCAAACACGGTTTTATCGAGAGGATGGTACAGCAATCAATCATGACCCTAATAACTTGATTAGAACTCAAGATTTAGAACCTTGGTATGAAGAAAACTCTAACCTCTACATCTTTACGGCTGAGAGCTTTGCTGCTACAGGTGCTAGAATTGGCAAAAAGCCGATTTTGTTTGAAACACCCCGTTTAGAATCTATAGACATAGATGATCAAACCGACTGGTATTTGGCAGAATCAGTTGCCCAGTTTATGGAATTTCAAACAATAGAAACAGCTTAAAATAATGAAATTAAAATTATGAAAGTTTTAGTTACTTGCCCACCAATGATTGGTTTGATTGACACATTCAAACCCGTGTTTAGTGCCAAGGGAATTGAAGTTGATTGCCCTCATGTTGTCCAAACTCTTTCAGTAGAAGAACTGAAATCTTTAGTTCCTCAGTATGATGGCTGGATAATTGGTGATGATCCAGCAACCAAAGAAGTATTTATGGCTGGTAAGTTGGGTAAACTGAAAGCAGCAGTGAAATGGGGCGTTGGTGTAGATAATGTGGATTTTGTAGCTGCTAAAGAATTGGAGATTCCCATTGCCAATACTCCCCGAATGTTCGGCACTGAAGTAGCAGATATTGCAGTGGGTTACGTTATTGGGTTAGCAAGACAAACGTTCTTCATTGACAGGGGTGTGAGACTGGGAAAATGGTTGAAGCCTTCTGGTATATCTGTGTCCGAAAAAACAGTAGCTTTATTAGGGTTTGGTGACATTGGCAGAAATACAGCCAAACGGTTATTAGCTGCTGATATGCGAGTTATTGCTTATGATCCTTATTTTCAACCAGCAGCGGGATTAGAAACTGTTGAATCTGCCCAGTGGCCTAACCGGCTAGATGAGGCTGATTTTATTGTCTTGACTTGCGCCCTAACTCCAGATAATTGGCATATATTAAATAAGGAAACTTTAGCTTTAGCAAAAAGAGGGCTGCGGATTGTTAATGTAGCACGCGGGCCATTAATTGATGAAGTAGCTTTAGCTGAAGCGTTGGCATCGGGACAGGTATATTCAGTAGCATTGGATGTTTTTGAAGTCGAACCATTGCCTGAAGAATCACCGCTACGACAATTTGAACAGTGTATTTTTGGCTCTCACAACGCCTCAAATACTGTGGATGCGGTTCATCGTGCTAGTGAACGAGCGATCGCACTTTTGTTTGACTTTCTGGGTGTAAGCTGATGCCGAAAAGTGTCCTTGTTACAGGAGCCAATGGTGGTATTGGTAAAGCGCTATGTAAAGTTTTTGCAGATGCTGGCTATTTCGTCATAGCCTCAGATCAAGTTACAGGGGATTGTGCTTGTGATGTTTTCATTCAAGCTAATATTGAAACACTGTGTATTGATCCAGAGTATCGCACCAATATTTTTGCTCAAATGCGCGGATACTTGAGTGAGCAAGGTCTATTTGCTTTAGTCAATAATGCTGCTGTTCAAATATTGGGTAAGACAGAGGAAATTCAAGTAGAACAATGGCGACGGACTTTAGATACAAATTTGATTGCGCCTTTTCTGCTAGTTCAGGGTTTGTTACCAGAATTGAAAAAAGCTAGGGGTTCAGTAGTTAATATTTCTAGTGTTCATGCTATAAGTACAAAGCCAGGATTTGTTTGTTATGCCACGAGCAAAAGTGCTTTAGTGGGGATGACAAAGGCTATGGCAGTAGATTTGGGGGCTGACCTGCGGATTAATGCAATCTGCCCTGGCGCTACTGCTACACCAATGCTATTGGCTGGATTTGAGGGTAAGGAGGAAGAGTTTCAGCAATTATCAAATATGCACCCCTTGGGGAGGATTGCCCAACCAGAGGAAATTGCTAGTGTAGCCTTATTTTTGGTGTCACAAGAAGCAAGTTTTATTACTGGTGCGTCTTTGAGTGTGGATGGAGGAATTGGGAGCAGGTTGCATGATCCTGTTTAAACACAATGTTAATCTCATCAAGGCGGAAATAAATTAAGTTGAAATAGGGCTTGACTTTATTCCCTGCTCATGCAACACTATAAAACTAAGATGTGTTATACCATAACTATACTATATTGGTTAGACACAAAAACAGTTTTCACATCTGTAGGATTAATTGAATTATCACTGTTTTGGGAGTTGATCTTTGATGGTATTTGGATATCAGTTCCTCCCTTGCAACCTGCTAGTGACTGAGAAGGACGGAGTAGGGGAAAGCTACGTCTAATTATAGTATTCTGGTATTTTCATGCGATCGCTAACCAATTCAATACTGATGGAAAAAACCGATATTCTGCCTGTATTGGCAGGAATAGAGTTAAAATTAACTGTTGATGATGTATTTGGCTGGTTGGAAATGGCTTAATCAAGCAACACCTTAGACAAGGTAAGAGTTTTACTAATGAAGTTATCTCCTCGCCACCAATGTTAAATTAGTCCCTATGGGGATGCTATCGCAGGATATATGACTGAGTCAACATTGCCTAAACTAAATAACCCAAAGATAGATAGTTGATCACCAGATTTTGTTAAGCGGCCGACACAAGACGAATTACTTGACGATGATGGGATTCCCATGGAGACTTACCGCCCGCCATAAGCAGAGGGAGCAGAATTATTACTAGCACAAGAACAACAGAGAATGGAGAAGTTGCTCGCACAATTACGGGCAAAGGGAATAAATCCCAATGAACTCTAATAGAATCGAAAGAACTATCAAGAATTTGTCTAAAATCACCATTGCTAAAATCTATAGGACTTACGCAAGTTTTACAACAAAAATCTGTTGTAGGGTGCTTTACTACTGCAAAAATCCTGCAAATAATCAGATTGTTGATATCTGACGCACCCCACCAATGTGCCAGTTGCGTAAATCCTGATCTAGAATGAAATAACCCGGCATACAAACCATACTCCCCAAAGAGCAAAATCATGTCTTATAATCAATACAAAAATATTGCCCAAGTCTTAGGGGACTTTCCTTTAACTTATCAAGAAGAGAATTTCATCCAAGAAAATCCCTTAGAAATTGATAATTACTTTCGTAATCGTTTTGAATTGGTTTTACGGGAAGGAGTTGTATTTAACTCAGAGTATGCTATTTGTGAAGGAGTTATTTTTCCTATTTTAATTGAAATTTGGCAAAAGTATAAGGATAAGTTATTAATATGGAGTCATCAGCCATTAAATTTTGATGAAAGACTATCAGGTATCCCTGATTATATTGTTGCCAAAAGATCACCTAGAGGCAAAATTGTTTTTGAGTCTCCCTATTTAATATTAGTGGAAGCTAAAAAAGACAACTTTGAGGAAGGGTGGGGACAATGTTTAGCCGAATTAATTGCCGCTCAGAAGCTAAACAATCAACCGAAACAATTATTATATGGTATTGTTTCTAATGGTAAAATATGGGAATTTGGACAACTACAAGAACAAGATTTTATTAAAAATATCCAAGAGTATAGTATATCTAATTTAGATAAATTATTTGCCGGACTTAACTTCGTTTTTGGACAAAGTTAGTTTTAGTTAAGTTATTTATGCCAGGAAATATGCCCAAAATGAAAATAGGCTCATGCTAAGTAAATTAAATTTCAAAAAAAAGTTGTCATTTCTTAAATCAAGTGATAGTCTAAGAAAGATTATTGCGAATACAGGTTGGTTATTTGCAGACCGCATCCTGCGCATGGGTGTGGGGTTATTTGTGGGGGTTTGGGTCGCTCGCTACTTAGGAGTACAACAGTTTGGGGTTTTTAACTATGCTACTGCTTTTGTCGCCTTATTTAGTACCCTTTCCACCCTTGGTTTAGATGCCATAGTAGTCCGATCTATAGTCCGAGAGCCTGAGAAGAGAGCGGAAATTTTAGGAACAGCTTTCTGGCTGAAATTGTTTGGTGGTGTTGCCGCTTTAATACTAGCTGTTAGCTCTATTATTGCGGTGCGTCATGATGACCAATTGACGATTTCCCTAGTAGCGATATTGTCATCTGTAGGGATTTTCCAGGCTTTTGATACAATTGACCTTTGGTTTCAATCTCAGGTACAGTCAAAGTATACTGTCATTGCTAAAAATACAGCTTTTGTCATCACTACTTTAGTTAAAGTAGCCTTAATCAGTTTTCATGCTCCATTAATTGCTTTTGCTTGGGCAGGATTAGGAGAGGTAAGTTTAGGTGCAATTGGTTTGATCATATCCTACAGAGTTAGGGGTTATTCACCTTGGTTGTGGCCTTGGAGTTCACCACTTGCTAAGACCCTTCTCAAAGAAAGTTGGCCTTTGATCTTGTCTGGTTTAACCATCATGATTTACATGAAAATTGACCAGATTATGTTAGGAGAAATGATTGGTAATAAATCTGTGGGTATTTACTCTGCCGCAGCGAGGATTTCTGAGGTATGGTATTTTATTCCTGTGGCTATTGCTTCTTCATTTGCTCCTGCGATTTATGCAGCTAAGGAAGTAAGTGAGGATCTATATTATAGACGAATAAAACAGTTGCTTAGACTGTTGGTGTTAATTTCCATTTTAATCGCTGTGCCAATGTCCTTTATCTCTGGTACATTAATCACAACACTTTTTGGTAACAATTATGCCGAAGCCGGAAATATATTAGCAATACATATTTGGTCATCCTTATTTGTATTTATGGGGGTAGGGACTTCATCTTGGTTTATAGCGGAGGGCTTAACAGGGTTTTCCCTGCGGAGAACTCTCATTGGTGCAATTACAAACATTGTGTTAAACTTTCTTTTAATACCTGGTTATGGTGGAGTTGGTGCAGCTATAGCTACTGTAATCTCTCAAGCATTTGCTTCTTTTTTGAGTAATGCCACTCATCCCAAAACTAGAAAAATATTTAATATTCAGGTTAAATCTCTTATACCGTTTAGTTGGTAAATTTGTTGTAATTTATTCATTGAAATAATTGTGAAAACTCCAGTTGCATTTATCATATTTAACCGTCCAGATACGACTAAGATAGTATTTGAAGCCATCCGTCAAGCTAAACCTCCCAATCTCTTGGTCATTGCAGATGGTCATCGTGCAGACCGTCCGGGAGAAGCAGAAAAATGTGCTGCTGCCAGGGCGATTATTGAGGGTGTGGATTGGGAATGTGAGGTATTGACTAATTATTCAGATGTTAATTTAGGATGTGGCAAGCGCGTATCAACAGGTATAGATTGGGTGTTTGATCAGGTGGAGGAGGCTATTATTTTGGAGGATGATTGCTTACCTGACCCTACGTTCTTTGAATTTTGCGAGGTTATACTAGATAAATATCGTGATGATGAAAGAATTATGATGGTTAGCGGGACTAATTATTTAGGAACTTGGAAATCGACTATTCAAAGTTATCATTTTTCTTACTACGGTGGTATTTGGGGTTGGGCATCCTGGAAAAGGGCTTGGAAGCATTACGACTATGAAATGAAATTGTGGGCTGATACTGAAGTAAAAGCTCGCAGTCGTGATGTTCTTGCTAGTGAAAAACAATATGTACATAGAAAAAAAATATGGGAGCAAGTTTCTAATGGCATGATTGATACATGGGATTATCAATGGGGCTTTGCTCGTTTAGTACAGTCTGGCTTATCAATTGTTCCTTCTGTTAACTTAATTTCTAATATTGGTTTTGGCAATGATGCAACCCATACAAAATCAGCTGACTCAGCAGTAGCAAATATTAAATCAACTGAAATAGAGTTTCCTCTGAAAATAAATAAGTTCACAGTTGTGGATAGAGATTATGATCGCAAATTATTTTACAAGCTTATCAAAAACAAAAATATTTTTGATAGGATTAAAAGTAAGTTGTTGAAATTCGGCAATAAATAATACCTTCACTTGTTATTAACATGAAAAAAATTACTATTTTTGATACATCTCTTTGTAGTTCAAATTTGGGTGATCAAGTAATAATGGATGCTGTTGAAAAAATCTTAAATAGCTTATTTAAAAGTGATTTTTTTATAAAAGTCCAGACCCATGATGTCATAGGCAAATCATCCTATAAATGCATACAAAATAGTGATTATGCTATTGTTGGAGGAACAAATCTTTTATCTTCTAATATGAACTCTTATAATCAATGGAAGATTAGTTTATTAGATTCGTTTTTTATTAAAAATGTAATATTAATGGGTGTAGGTTGGTGGCAGTATCAGAAAGCTCCTAATTTATACACAGGAATACTATATCGCAGAGTTTTACATAAAGAATATCTTCACTCTGTGAGAGATAATTATACAAAACAACAATTGGAATCAATAGGATTCAAAAATGTAGTTAATACTGCTTGTCCAACAATGTGGTCATTAACTGAAGAGCATTGTGCGGATATTCCCAGAAGAAAAACAGATTCTGTTTTAGTTACTTTCACAGAGTATAATCAAAATAAAGAATTTGACTTCAAGCTAATAGAAATTCTCAAAGAGAATTACAAAAATATTTATTTTTGGATACAGCAACCAAAAGACTACGATCATATGTATAGTATTTATGGTGATAATGCAATCTATATTAACCCGAGTTTACAAGCATTAGATGAAGTATTAAATCTCGACATTGATTACATTGGTACACGATTACACGCTGGAGTTCGGGCATTACAACGTAAAAAGCGGAGTTTGATTCTGGCGGTTGATAACCGAGCTATCGAAATTTCTAAAGATACTAACTTACCTGTAGTTCATAGAAATGATTGGGAAGGTATAAAAAATTGGATAGATTCAGCCAATGCCACTCAAATCCAATTACCTTGGGATAATATTAATCAGTGGAAAAAACAATTTTAAGTAAACGATTTCAAACGAGTGTTAGAACTCGATATTGAAAAATGCTTCGACAGGATAAACCACACCGCCATTATGGATAGACTCATCGATCCCAAGAGTATAAGACTAGGAATTTTCCGATGGCTTAAAGCCGGAGTTAACCCAGAATTTCCTGAACAAGGAACACCCCAGGGCAGGGTAGTAAGCAGAGGATTTTCATTTTCTAAAATTGCGTGCGATGGACAGAACCTTTTGACAATCAATTTTGACAATCAATATTTGTACTTGTTTTTGATATTAATTAATCATAGGAAAAAAAGTTTTTATTGACCTGTGGGAAAGGGTTTTGGGGAAATGATTTTCGAATTTACCTCCGAGAATGAAAACGCACTGGGGTAGTAAGTCCCCATTTGTTGAGGCACTTAAATTGCTGTAAATCCATACAATAGCTGGCAAATTAAGAGTTTCATGTCTGACTTATATGATGTAATCCATAAATGTTTAATGATTAAACCACTGCTAATTAGCACTAATGATATTAATGGGGGTGCTGCCCGCGCTACTTATCGTTTACATCAAGGCTTAAAAAGTATTGGTGTAGATTCCCAAATGCTTGTACAAAACAAGCAGAGTGATGATTACAAAGTAATTTCTCCAGCAAGCAAACTAGGTAAAGGTATTGGCAAATTAAAACCCACTCTCGATAGTCTACCATTACAAATTTATCCCCAGCGCGATCGCTCTACTTATTCCGTTCAATGGCTACCAGATAACCTAGCCGCAAAAGTAGCTCAAATTAATCCTGATGTGATTAATTTACACTGGATTAATGGTGGCTCTCTAAAAATAGAGACTATTGCTAAATTCAAAAAACCCATAATTTGGACACTGCATGATATGTGGGCATTTACAGGAGGGTGTCACTACAACGGAGATTGTATGAATTACACAAACTCCTGTGGGGCTTGTCCTCAACTACACAGCAATAGGGAAAAAGACTTATCGCGCTGGATTTGGCAACGTAAAGCCAAGGCATGGCAAGACTTAAATTTAACTATAGTTACTCCTAGCCATTGGTTAGCTAAATGTGCTGCTTCTAGTTCCTTACTAAAAAATGTCAGAATTGAGGTTATTCCTAATGGACTGGATACGAAACAGTATAAACCAATCGAAAAATCTGTAGCGCGATCTATTCTCGGTTTACCTGAAGATAAGCAACTTGTTCTGTTTGGAGCTATGAGTGCAACGAGCGATCCTAGAAAAGGTTTTAATTTTCTACAATCAGCTTTACAAAATCTCACCCAATCTGGGTGGGGAGAGCAAGTAGAATTGGTTGTATTTGGATCTTCTCAACCTAAAAACCCTACTGAACTTGGCTTTAAATCACATTATTTAGGTAGATTAAATGATGATATTTCCCTCTCCTTAGTTTATGCAGCGGCGGATGTATTTCTTGCTCCTTCTGTGCAAGATAATTTACCAAACACGGTTATGGAGTCTTTAGCTTGTGGTACTCCTTGCGTGGCTTTTGATATTGGCGGTATGTGTGATATGATAGAACATCAAAAAAATGGTTATTTGGCTAAACCTTTTGATGTAGAAGACTTAGCTAGAGGAATTGCTTGGGTATTGGAGGATGAGGAAAGATTACAGAAGTTAGGCGTTAATGGTCGTGAGAAAGTTGAGAATAACTTTTCTTTAGAAATACAAGCTCAAAATTATCTTGATATATATAAAAATATATACTATAAGTCATAAGAGGAGGTTGATTATACAAATTTATGACTAATCTAGTTTAAACAATCCTGTCGCGCTATCATGATTTTGAGGTAACGACAAAATCATGATTTTAAGATCATCTATGATACTTAGGAGAATTAATTATGATCTTTGTCGAAAGTATAAACCATAAAGTGCCAGGAATGGCTTTACACCAGGTTTTTGCTAAACTTTACCAAGCTAAATATCTCATTCTAGCAACTTCTTTAATTCTCTGGTCTATTATTCCAATAATAGGAACATTCTTTCTTCTACTATATTGTCAAATTAATATCTCTGGAAATAAAATAATAGACAGAAAAATACTTTTCCTCCAAAACTTAATTCCATTAATATTAGTGCTATTTACTATAATTATTTACAATGCTAGCATAACGCCATTTGGTGATACAGATGTATATATTAGGGTTTATAAGTTGCTTTACTATGAGCCATTATTCCATACTGATGATGCCTTTGATACAGACAAAGAACCAGTTGCTTTCATTCTTTCTCAATTTGTTAGTAAACTAACAAGTGGCGATGAGTTCAGTTTTTTGCTGTTTCAATCTGCAACTATCAACACCGCAATAACTATTTATTCAGTGATATTTGTCCCTGAATTGTATCCAATGATAATTTTGATCAATATAATGTCTAATGGCTATTATTATCAGTTATTTTGGATGCCACAGTTTTATTCTTTTATTTTTATCATACCCAGCTTATATATAAGTAACTACATTAAATCCGTATCCCTAATTTGTATTGCTTATTTTACTCACAATTCTTCTTTATCAATAATTGGAGTATTTATTTATGAAAAAATAACTCATTATTTGATTCACTTTTTCAAAGTGTTCAAACTTCCAGATATACTAAATAATAAAAAAAATATTTCATTAATTGCTATACTTATAGTATTACCACTTTCTAGTGTAATTTTCCAAAATTTTGTAGAATTTGCTTTGTCTCAAAATATGTTTACTTCAAAGATCAATAGTTATTCTGGTGCGCAATCTGCTAATTTTAATCAAGATCATTTTAACATTAGGAACCAGCTACGTTCGATACTTGACTACTCAGTTATATCAATATTTTTATTGAATTCTGAATTTAATAAATTTAATTCATTAATATTTTTTAGATGGGTGGGAATTTTCTTTATTATGTTATTTTTTTACGCCGCTGTTTATACTTTTGGGTTTAATATGAGGGCAAGTGCGTTATTTTTTTGCTTACCAGGTTTTTTTTACATTATTCCTATTTATTCTGGTAAACTTGATGGTTCAATAAACATCTATAGTTTTATATTACTAGTATGGATTATTGTAAGATCAATATATTTTGCTATTGCGTTACTTAATGAAAATAATTACCTAACTTTTTTTGAAAATCAAGAACTATCTACAACAATTACAGGATACTTTCAATTATTATTTTCACAATAGACATCTCCGAAAACTGTCAAACTCCTACTATGAGTATTGGAGATTACCCGCTAAATGCAAAGATTCTCATGTTATACGCTAAAAGCTGTGCTTCTTAATGAAATTTGATCTAAACTAGCCATATAATTACTTGTGTTTTTCTGAAATATATTTTTCCTACTACCCTTGAAGTGAAATCATGATAATACAATGCTGTACTGTAAAAGTAAAGAGGTTAAACTGCTATGGATAAAATTAAACTGATTGACTGTACCCTGCGGGATGGAGGATACTACAACGAGTGGGATTTTAATCCCCAACTCATCAAGGAATATCTCCAGGCAATGTCTGCTATTTCTGTTGATTATGTTGAGTTAGGCTTTAGGTCATTTAATCGCAAGGGGTTTAAAGGTGGTTGTGCATACACAATGGAGAACTTCATCAGTCAGTTTGATATTCCAGAAAACCTCAAAATTGGGGTTATGGTTAATGGCAGTGAACTTGTTAAACATCCTGATGGTGTAGTTGGTGGCCTTGGCCATTTGTTTAAGCCAGCATCCAAATCCCTAGTTACTTTAGTGCGAATAGTGAAAAACTTCATGAGAAACAAAAGCCGTGATAATTACAAAAGCTTTCTGTGGAGTGATCCTAGCAAAACAAATGTCTAGTAATAGTGAGATAAAATTTACGTAATTGGAAACATATTTATATGAGTAATTGTCTAATTTCCATAGTAACAATATCAAGAAATGATTTTCAAGGTTTATTGAAAACATTAGATTCAGTCAAAGGGCAAGATTATGAATATATTGAACATATCATTGTAGACGGTGATTCTAATGATGGAACGAGAGAAATTTTGCAGTCTTATCAACATACTAAAAATTTTTCTTATGTTTCAGAACCGGATAATGGTATATCAAGTGCCTTTAATAAAGGTCTAGACAGAAGTACAGGGGATTTAATCTTTTTTTTAAATTCTGGGGACTTGTTTTTTTCAACAAGTGTAGTTTCTGAGGTAGTTAGTAGTTATATAAAATATAAGTGGAAATGTGCGGTTGGTAGTAGAATTGTATTTGTAAAAGGAGAAGAGTTTATGTATAGCCCACCAAAACTACCATCAAATTTTCTCAAATATTTTATGTTTTTGCCTCATCAAGCTTTCTTTTGTGAAACCAATTTACACAAGAATTACAAATTTGATGAATCACTCAAACATTGTATGGACTATGACGTATTTATTAGGATGCTGAGGGGTGTGGAAATATTTTATCTGCCTATAACGGTGGCAAAATCTGCACCGGCTGGTGCTTCAAAGGGAGGTATGCCAGAACAGTCACAAATACGCAGTAAGTACGCTACTAATCCCTTTGATAAGTTGATCATAAATATTATCAACAGACTTTTACTTTTAAAGACATTTTTCAAAATCAGTTCTCCTTTTGCAATCAAGTTCAAATAGGCCGCTGTGAGAAAAATTTGTTCTACGGTAAGTAAGATAAATACTGAATTATAGTGAGACGCAAGAAATGCCTAACTTTTCGTTTTTCGACCTTCATCTTTCCAGCCACACTAGGCATCCAGCATCAATAGCTCATGCTATTGAAAATTTGTGTCCTGGTAATAAATATCAATTTATTTATGACGAAAAAGATGGTGCTTCTGAAAAGGAAATTTTGAAAAAATTACCAGCCAATTCAGAAATTATTTATAGTGGATTCCCAAGTAAAACAAATATTAGTCATAAATTGACTACATTTAAGCCAGATGCTCTAATAGTCATGGCTCAAAGGATTCCTGATTCAGCATATATAAGTCTTGCCAAAACATTGAAGATAAAAACTTTTATGTTCCAGCATGGTCTTTATATTCCATTCCTTAAAAGGGAACCATCACTTTTTTTGAAAAAACTTGTAAAAACTTTACGATATATAATGTATGCATTAACTATAGCTGAAATAGTCGAAGAAGATAAAATAAAATACTTACAATACTACATTAAAAATTTAGTTTTTGGACAAAATATAACTGGTTCAATCGATAAAAACAAAATTAATGTAGATAAAGTTCTAGTATACGGTAATTTTTGGAAAGAATACCATCGACAACAGTTTGGATATTCAGACGAGTCTCAGTACGTAATTGGTTATCCAGATTTAATTAAAGTTAAGGATATTAGTAGTCTTATTCGGGAAAATTCAATTTGTTATATTGCTCAAACCCTAGTAGAAGATGGGAGACTACCTAGAAATGACTTTTTGAATTTTATCAATATTTTGTCTTCTAGCATACCAAATGATAAAAAAATATATATAAAACTGCACCCAAGAAGTGATGTATCCTTATACAAGCAGTTGAAAGAAGTTAATAACGCGGAATTTTGCAATAATAATATTCCTCATTGTAGCCATTATATAGGTCACTATTCAACTGTTTTGGCAGTCATAGCAATGGTAAATACAAATGTGCTGTTGTGGGATTTTGAAGGTCATGAAATACCTTCATATTTTACAGATATTTGCAGAGTAAAAACTGCTGATGTTAAAGAGTTAGTTGATTTTATAAATAACAATTCTATCCTAGAAAACGAGTGTGAAAACAAGTTAAAATCTCAGTTCCAAAACTTTTTCTATTTTGATGGTGAAGATCCATTGCAGAAAACGGCAAAAATTATCTTAAATGCTGTATCTTAAATGTCAGCTTGGTTTTATAGTGTTTATTACACAGAGAAAAAAAGACACAGACATAGAGCAAAATTTTAGGATATGAAATTTTTGAGTTTGATAAACTTATTTCGGATTGGCAAAATTTCTTGTATCTGATAACTTTAGATCACAAGAGAAAGAGAAAATTTTTTCAATCAGAAAAGCCTGTTAAATGGACAGAAATTATGCAGAAATTAATTTTAATTGCTTTCAACGCTAAAATAGGAATGAAACTTATTTTGGACTGTTATCGAATAAATTTTTCCAAATATTTCAATGTTTATGTATTGACTGACAAAGAATATGCTAAAGGTGTTAATGATCCCAAAATATTTGGTATTTCTGAATCTGGTAGCCATATTCGTATGGCTCTAGATGTGTTTAATATATTTAAAATGATTAAGATTATGGCTATAATAGCCAGGGAAAAAAAAGTATTCATATATTTTATATCTGCTCATCCTCTTAACGCTATGACTGCATTTGCAGTAAGAATAATTAATTTATTACCTGATATGGAGTTAAGACTAGTTTCACATATTCATGATGTCACTCCACACGCAAATACGAAAAATGGATTTTTTATAGATGCTTTTCAAACAACTCAGGTGAATTTATCTGATCATATAACTGTTTATGGGGATTACCTCAAATCATCTGCTAAAAGACATTTTTCTCTGCCCGACTCTAAAATATTCTCGTATCTACATGGAGTAAATAGGACTATTAGTAGAGATAATTTACCTCAATCAAAAGTTGGGAAAAAGTTTGTTAGTTTGATAGGTAGAATTGATAAATATAAAGGTATAGACATTTTTCTTGACATAATAGCAACGCTCGAAGATAAAATTGATTGTGAATTTCTGCTGGCTGGTTATGGAGATTTGTCACCCTATACTGAAAAAATTAAGAAATTGAAAAGATTAAATGTGGTCAATCAATTTCTTTCGGATGATGAAATGGATGAGATGTTATTATCTTCTCATGTATTAGTATTGCCATACATTGACGCTTCACAAAGTGGCATGATTCCAGTTGCATATTATAATGCCTGTCCTGTAATAGTTTCCGATGTGGGTGGTTTGCCAGAAATGGTTAAACATGGAGAGACAGGGTTTATAAGTCCAGCTAAAGACGTGAGTGTATTTACAAAATACGTTGAATTACTGGTTACTGATTCAGACCTGAGAAATTCTCTATCAAAAAACAGTTTTGAATTTTATAGACATTGTTTACAATGGGATAAAATTATCAATGATGTTGCTTATTACATAAAGTCTCTATGATATAGTTAGTATCATGATGAGTTGCAAGAATATACAACACTTTGTGTAACAATATTAATTGGTTTAGGGATATTTAAAATATTCAATGCAGTAAATTCGCTATACTGGAACAAAGTTTAAATCTCACCCATGTTTAGTATAACACGAAAATTGCTTGAGTACGGAAGTTTGGTGAAAAGCGATCGCGTCAGTGCTGCACATTAGGCTAATCTTAAACCCTAAAATTATAAGAGAAAACTATTGTATTTGAAGTAACCGAAATACCGTTGTTGCTTGAGTGAGATATAAAAACCACATCTGTTGCCAACCCTCAATATAACCCCTCTCAGCAGTGCTTATGCGAGATGCTTGCAGCAGTACTTTGCGATCGCTCATGTTTTCAAATGTAAATAAGCATGAAGACCGATAAGCTATTTTACCGCATATTTCTCAATCAACCAGGTCTTCTCGCCGAACTCCTCCCTGGAATCCCCCCAGATTGTCAATTCGATTACTCAGCACCAGTCATTAAAGAACAGGAATTTCGCCATGATGGGATTTTAACCCCCGTAGAAAATGACCCCAACCTCCCCCTAGTCTTTCTAGAAGCGCAAATGCAACCAGATACAGACTTTTATGGACGCTACTTTGCAGAAATTTACCTTTATCTTAAACAGTATAAAATTATCAGACCCTGGCGAGGATTGCTAATTCTCAAATCCCGTCGTCATGACCTGGGTTCAGAAATTCCTTACCAATTCCAGTTAGATAAACAAGTCCAAAGACTCTACTTACAAGACCTGCTACATCAAAATCCCCTCAGTCCCAATTTAGCATTACTGCAACTGATTATCCTCCCGAAAACAAAAACCGTTCAAGCCGCTCAAAACCTACTAGAAAGTAGTAAAAGTCAAGCAGAATTTAGACAAAA
The DNA here is from genome assembly GCF_014696755.1 of Anabaena sp. FACHB-1391. Classification (NCBI taxonomy): domain Bacteria; kingdom Bacillati; phylum Cyanobacteriota; class Cyanophyceae; order Nostocales; family Nostocaceae; genus Anabaena; species Anabaena sp. FACHB-1391. Next base: position 81,716 of record NZ_JACJQS010000015.1, read on the forward strand.
ACTTGATTTAGTTGAAGCTATACTGGTAAACAAATTCCCTAACCTGAGTTTGGAGGAAATATTAAAAATGTTAGACCTAAAAACCGCTGATATTACTCAAACCCGTTTTTATCAAGATGTTTTCCAATTAGGTAGACAAGAAGGTGAGCAAAAAGGTAGACAGGAGGGTGAGCAAAAAGGTAGACAGGAAGGTGAGCAAAAAGGTAGACAGGAAGGGGAAGCGAAACTGATTATCCGTCAGTTAAAACGTCGTTTTGGAGTAATGACCCCAAATCAAGAAACCCAAATTCGCACTTTATCCGTTCCCATGCTGGAAGCATTAGGAGAAGTCCTCCTTGATTTTATCAACCCCACAGACCTAGATACTTGGTTAAGTAACCAGGAGAATCTGAAGTGATAATCGACCTTGCTGAATTGAATAAGGATTTTAACTTGATATAGGCAGGAAACTGATTTCTCCCTCCGAGGTCTATTGAAATCGGGATAATAACTGCTCACGAGATAAACTAGACAACTGCAACAGCAAGGTAGTATATTCGTGAGGTGTTAAATTTAATACAGGCTGAACAACTGCCGCTAATTGCTCGTCTATAAAGCCAAATCGAGCTAAAAGCAGGTTTTCTACTATTTGCCGTCTTTCCTGTTCCTTACCTAGCTCCTTACCTATTTCCTTGCCTATTTCCTTACCGCGCTCTAAACCACGAAGTTCCGTTATCCGTTCCCACTCTAAATAAGCCGGTGTTAAATTCATTATTAACTCCCTATCTTCAACATCAATCTCATTGCTTATTTCCATAGTAATCTTCCAAGTCCCTAACAACTTTAAAATAGTATAGCGTTTTCTATCATCTTCGGGTAAAGCAATTACTTCATTAATTGCAGCTTGTTGAATTATTCCTTTACCTAAAATCCTCAACCAGAGAGTTTCTGGAGTATTCGCTAACTTATCAATCACAATTACTCCAGTCAGCAGTAATGGTGACGGAAAGTAAATACCTGGCAGCCAGTTTTCATCCTCACTGGCCATAAATTTATTCAGCAGTTTATCAGAACAAGAAGTAGCAATAATCCACAATCTTGGTAGTTCATGGTCAGGAATACTTTTTTTATCTCGTTTGGCTTGACGTTGTAAATCTGCTTCTAGGTGGAATAGTTTGGCTAAACAACTGCGGATTTCTCTTTCTGTTGGTTGCTTGCGAAAGGGTTCTAATAAACAACTGGTTACAGCAATTTTATTTAAAATACCGAAATTTTCTGACTGATGCTGTTGAGTCGATGGTGTAAACCAAACGACAAATCTGGGTTCTCCAGGTATTTCATAATTTATTCGCACCTCACCCAAGGAGGATAGAAATTCTGCAAATAACTGTTTGGAAAATTGATCAAAAGGGTTTTTAGTCATTTATGGTGATACACTGACCGCTAAATTAGATCTATTTTATCCGCAATGAGCTAATTTATGGAATTTAATCACCCATTATACTTAGAAATCTTTACCAGAAGACGAGGATTAAAACTGGCTCCTGTCTTTCCTGTAAAAATCCACAAAAGTGATCTCCCACAATCTCGCAACACCCGCACCAAAGATTCTGACCTATCTCCCCATGAAGGTACAGCAAGAGGTGTAACCACAATCCCTTGACTACCAAGGACAATAGTAGCGAACTGCTTGCAGCAGCGCTTCGCTATCGCTTTTGACCTCCTCATATGATAATCTGATGTAATCAAATAAATATGCTGTATCTTCCGAGCAGCAAACTTGTCTACCATAGATGTAAAATTAGTGACTGTATCCGTAGCTCTGCCATCAAACCGCAATTGGCGATTGGGAACACCAAACCGTTGAAAAATGCGGCGATTATAATTTAGGTTATAGTCACAATCAGAAACCCAAATATCTAAATCTTTGTGCGATAGCCAAAGCTGGGCGGCAAATTCCATTCTTTTATAATCACCTCCCAATACAAAAATTGCTTGGGGTACGGCAGTTTGGTGAAAAGCTATCGCTATCCTCACAGGAATTATGGTAGATAAACCAAGGGCGGCGGCTAAAACCAGCCAAGCTAATCTAAACTTCCTTTTCCTTTTCCTTTTCCTTTTCATTCACGAAAGTCACTTACCATATTCTTGACATTAGGCTAGTCTTAAAGCCTAAAATTATCAGTAGGTAATCCAGTTATATCAGTCTGGAGAGCAAATAAATCGCCAGAGTAGAAACTTTTCTGAATTTCTTCCTCACTTAAACCAACCGAAGCTGTCGTAATATAAAGCGTCTGCAAATCCTGACCACCAAAAGTACAACTTGTCGGACGTTGCACAGGTAAGGGTATCCGTAAGGTTTCCTCACCCTGAGAATTAAAACGAATTACGCACCAACCATCCCACATTGCTGACCAAATATTCCCTTCACTATCTACAGTCAGCCCGTCAGGATAAAAAGACTCACCGGCTAAGTCTACCAAAATATGGCGATCGCTAATTCTACCTGTTGCTGCTTCAAAGTTGTAAGCATATATCTTTTGTTGAGCAGAATCGGTTAAATAAAAAATCTTTTCATCTGGACTCCACCCCAAACCATTGGCAATGGTTAATCCTGTCTCCATTAAATGCAATGAACCATCAGGATCATACCAATAAAGGCTACCCTGATTTTTACCTGGACACATAGAACCAAACCAGAAACGACCTTGGCGATCGCATTTACCGTCATTAAAGCGATTGTCTGTCATATCCGCTTCAATTGCAATAAGCGGACTTGTTTTCCCTGTTTTAAGATGCAAAAAGGCTAATCCATGGCGTTGTGCCATAATGAGTCTATCTTGACCTGCGATCGCAATCGAACCGACGACATCTCCCACATCAAAAAAAAGGTTCTCTCCAGTTGTGGGATCAAATTGATTTACCCTATGGTTATATATATCCACCCAATAAAGCAGACCTTTGGTTGAGTCCCAAACTGGTCCTTCTCCCAAACGAGAACGTGCTGCTAAAACATGATTAAGTTGGTATTTTTCAGATTTAAGCCAATCCATCAAAATTTTCACCATTTCCAATTAAGAATCGAACTATTGACACTCCCCTCCTCTCAATTGAGATGATAACATCAAATATAATCAACTTATAACTGGGGAGTAAATCCCCGGCTTAAAAGACATTCATACCTAAAAATTTTTGGGATAATGGGAGTTATGCCCGTTAACCCAGACATGATCGCCAAAACCAGCCAAGCTAATCTAAACTTCCTTTTCATTCACAAAAGTCACTTACGATATTCTTGACATTAGGCTAATAGACCTCTTGCACAATTGTTTCTGTGGTACGATAGGAGGTTTTAGGTTTTATGTATTTTTGGTGTTCTTTGCGATCGCAAATTCAACCATAGCCGTGTAACTCTAACTTTTATCTAAAATTAACACAGCCCTCAATCATAACATAAAATTAATTTTGCAAGAGGTCTAATGTTAAAGCTTAGAATTATAAGAGAAAACTCTTGTATTTACAGTAACCGAAATAGGGTTATCGGTTGAGTGAGATACAAAAACCACAACTGTTACAAACCCTTAATAGAACCCCCCGGCAGCATTGCTTATACGAATCCCTTTTTTACTAAAAGGCAAATAAGCATGAAAAAAAAAGATAAACTATTTTACCATATATTCGGTACTAGTTTTTAAAACTGTACCCACCATACATACCTTATCTAAACTTGCGCCATTTAACTTCACAGCATCTACTTCCGCACAAAGTAAATTCGCTCCAGTTAAATCCGCTCCTGCTAAGTTAGCCCCTCGCAAATCAGCCTCTTCAAGATTCGCTTCAGTCAGTAAAGCTCCTCGCAAATCTGCACCGCTTAAGTCTGCACATTTGAGATTAGCCCCCGTTAAATTAGCACCTCGTAAATCTGCACATCGTAAATCACTACTTTGTAAATTTACACCCATCAAATTAGCACCGCTTAAAAAAGCACCAGCTAAAGACGCATCATTCAGGATTGCTCCCATCAAGTTACTACCCCTCAAATTGCCACCACGTAAATCTGCACCGGTCAAATCAGCTTGCATTAAATTTGCACCAATTAAATTCGCCCGCAAGTCAGTTTGTTGCAGATTTGCACCCATTAAGTTGGCTCCGGCAAAATGGCCACCCTCCAATTGAGAACCACTAAAGTTAGTCCCTACTAAATGCGCCCCTGTTAAATTTATCTTTCTTAGATCTAAGTGAGATAGATCCTCATCCTCTAAATTTGCGCCGGCAAGTTGTTTATTGTTGCTAATCATCCGTAAATTCTCCCTGGTGTGCTGTATACTGAAATCTGCTCACTACTTTTGCTGTGGCTATCCCAACGAGAATCAAGTAACCACAAACCGCCGCCGACTTTCGGTTTGATCACGGATAAATCAAGTCCCTGTTGTAAGCCCATGACTAATAAACTTAAGGTATCTACAAGTTTAGGATCAAAGCGGCTAGATTGTTGTTGCCGACACTGATCTAAAGCTTGAGAAAATATTTCCCCTTCGCTTTTACCTAAATATTTATACTGATTAAGTTGTATAATAAATTCTGCTGCCAGTGACAAAATTCGTGATTCTAAAGGAATATCATCACCAGCTAAACCAGCAGGTTCACCAGTTCCATTCCACCATTCGGTTTGATGGGTGATAATTTGCGCTATTGCCCGTAGTCGTGGCATAATTCGTAATGCTTGCGCTCCTGGTACGAGGGGACAAGCCAGAGGACAACTAGGCGCTTTTTCTGGATAAGCCGTGGTTAAGTGACTAGGAGTAATCAAACTCTCAACGTTTTGCAGTGAACCTATCCGATGTAACAAAGCCGCAAGACGTAATCTTTTAATTTGCCATGCAGGTATATCTAACAGTTGCCCCATTGTTTCTACTACAGATGCTACTTCCGTGGCTACACCATGGTGATTGATATCTGCTAGATCAATCAATTGCGCCATCCGTAAAAATGCTTGGATTTCATTAGATACCAAGTTACGATCCAGAGATTTTCGATGAGATGCTACGGGAATAGATAAGTTGTCCTGTCCTGTTTTCAGGTAATCAACAACACGGGCTACGACAGTAGCCACATCCGCTGATGAAGATATATGTGTATGAATTGCCTCTTTATATTGAGTAAGTTTCAGTGCTAATTCGGGATGATAGTCTTGGATATGCGCGATCGCTAATTCTGCGGTTTCCTGGACTAATTTCGGCTCAAATGTCCATAAACCGTAGAATTTCCGCTCTAAATCTGAACTTGGCAAGCCCTCACTCCCATAATCATCTGGGGATAACTCTTGACAAATTACCATCGCCGTGTAATCTGGTGATAAAATCATCAAATGCCATTCCTGAGCCACAGGATCATCTGTTGCCAATGCTACCAGATTAACATTACTTAACTGACTAGTGGGATGTTCAGCAAAACCAGCGTCAGCAGCGGCCATAATGACAATTTGTTGGCTGTGTTGAGCGATATCTGCATATCTGACCGCTTCTTCTAAATACCATTTACCCTCTTGGAAAGCCGTAATTACCAAAGGAGCATTATTTCTAGTTAAAATATGGTCTTCTAAAGCATGACAGAGGGCAACCAAGGTATTCTTATAGTACACCCCAAAATGAATTGGGCGCGAACTATGACGGTGGGAAGCTTCTAACTGTTGGAGAATTGAACCTTGTAACATGAAATTAGGGTTTTTTGAGTTTTAATAGTCCGCATAGCGGTGATTTCTCATCACCTGAACTTAAATTGACACCAGCTGTTTTTCTGGTATAGGTGCAGAAAGCGCCGTTTCCAAATCAGCGCGACCCAATTTGGCTTCTAAAATATTCATTACTTCCCGTCCAAAGTCGTTGGGATTTTGTCGCCAAGCTTGTAAGCAGACTTCACCAAAGAAAGAACCCAGAGGTTCAGGATTCCATAAAAGCTTTTTAGCAGTCCAAGGCATTAAACTCATCGGATCATAACCCGGTTTCAGAATCTCCTCTTTAAAAGCATATTCCTCTAAATGGGTGTGGGGTTGTAGTCCAATAAAGAAAATAGCGGGTTCAACTTTATCAACCCCAAAAATCCGTTCTAATTCCCTGTGATATGCTATAGTTTGCCGAATAGTTTCGGGACGTTCATCAATGACATTAAAAGAATAATTAACAGAAACTACATCATTAAAACCGGCGGCTTTTAAATCACGACAATTCTGCAAAACAGTTCGTAAATTATAACCCATTCGCATTTTGCGGACTAGTTCTTGAGAACCGCTAGTAATACCGATTTCAAAATAATTCATACCTGTTTTTACCATCAACTCACACAATTGCGGTGTTAAGTTGTCGGCTCTAATGTATGCTGCCCAATGAATATCTGACATCCCGGAATCAACGATTTTCTGGAGTAATTCCACAGCATCATCAATAAACTTGCGTGCGGGTATAAACTGAGCATCTGTAAACCAGAAGTTACGGATACCACGATTGTATAATTCTCGGATTTCCGCCACAATTTCATCACTAGGATTAATGCGGACTTGTTTACCCTCAACTACAGTATAAACACAATAACAGCAATTATGGGGACAACCGCGTTTAGTTTGCACACCAATGTAAAAATCTTGTTCTTGCAGATAATAACTAAATTCCGGCCAAATAGTCTCAATGTAATCGTAATTACAAGCTGTTTTTTCTAGGGGTGTGGGTTGTTCATGAATTAAGCGTGGACGTGGCGCATTTTCTCCCACAACATAACAGCGTTCATTGCGGAAATCTTCACCATTCAGCAGCTTTGTTAAAAGTGTTTCTCCCTCACCCACAGAAATAATTGTTCCCGCAGGTAAACTTTTACCCAACTGTTCATAGAATACACTTACCGCTCCACCACCCAAGACTACACGGGCTTGAGACTGATATTTTTGGGCGCGTTTTAAACCCCGTTTAACCAATCCTAGATTGCGCCATAACTCTACATAATAAGCTATAAAAATTCTTAATCCGCCCAAAGCACCACGTAATTTGATGAATGGGTTTTTAGCGTAGTAAAATTCAAAAGCGTTTTGCAGAGGATTTCCGCCCCGTCCTCCTACTGGCGCGTAAATTTGAATATCTCGCCAAGAAAAGACTAATAGTGTGGGTTTAAATTCATCAATAGACCGATCTAGAGCGGAAGTATAATCTACAGGTGGGATTGTACCTAAGTCAAAAATCCGCTGTTCTACACCGGGAAACAGTTTGTGAACATGATCCGAAAGATAGACAACCCCAATGGGAAAGATAGGGTTACAGGGAAGACGAACATAGAGGATTTTAGTTGGGTTCATACCGGGTTTAACTGCACTGCTTACCGTTGTTGAGGGAAAAATTAGTACCGTTCCAGCGGGAGTCAAGAGTCAAAAGTCAAAAGTTATATGACTTAATCAGGATTGTCCTTGACATTGCAGTTATTTTGTGTTACACAAAAAACTGAAAACTGGACTGCATAAAATTTGCTTATTATAGAAGGCGGTTTATGAACAAAATTTTCATATACATTCACCATAACATTGAGTTGATGAATTGAGGAATGACTTGCTGCTGGGATTCATGGGAGATAGATGTCACAGATATTTACATTTACCAAGGTGGATGAAGATAAGGAAGTAACGGCTGAAATTCTTAGCTAAGAAGAATTGACAGCAGTTTTATTCAGAATAAAAAGCCATATTCTTATTTATGACGGATTTGATCAACAAAAGATAGATTTATTTACAAAAATTTTAGAAACTAGATATAACTTTAGATATGAATAATGCAGAAAATCGCAGATGGTAGTCGCAGTTACAGTAACAGGGGATCATCCAGTGTTAGGTTGACATAACTAAAATAAAATTGTGGCGTAAATCAGCTTACCACCAGTTATGGCTCAGATATTAGATCCTCTACCACCGGAGCATTCGGGGAAAATTCTCTGCTGCTACGTTAATGCCACAAGTAAGATCCAGGTGGCTCGTATCTCCAATATTCCTAACTGGTACTTTGAAAGGGTGGTATTCCCTGGACAAAGACTAGTGTTTGAAGTTCCTAAACAGGCACAAATGGAAATTCACACAGGAATGATGGCAAGTGCTATTATATCAGATACGATTCCCTGCGATCGCCTCATTGTCCATCAACCCAGCAGTGAGGAGGAGCAAAACAACTCATCCCCAGAAATAAATCTTACTAATAGTCATCCAATGGGGTCGGAAATTCATAAAAAAAATGTAGATACGACAAAACCTTTGCAAGTAGTTGAATAGACATCTGGAGGTAAGGAATCAGGACTTATACAAGGATCACAAAAAATTATAATTTTTTGTTGGTAGCAGGCTTAAACCTCGATTTTGTTCGCGTAGGGTCTCGCGGAGAAAACTAAAGTCCTCACTCAGCTGTACTGCATTTAATTTGTATGATTCTAGCGGGCAAGATGCCCGCACCACAACATTTAGCCAGATTAAGATGATCAAATTTAGATGGGTAACAGCTTATTAATAGGATATTCTAAGTGTAGAGTCTCCGTTACATAACGGCTGAAAAGTGTCAAGGTGTTTCTGGGAATGTTTGCACCTGACTATCAGGACTCAGGACAACTCGTATTTTTAGGCTTTGTCCAGATTTATTACTAGAAACAAAAGGTTTACCAATTTCGGGAATACCACTACTATCAATATATTCTCTGGCAGATGGATTTAAAGGTTCAATTCTTTCGATAGTGCCATCAACACCCAATGTTACACTATATTCCAAAGTTTGATCTAGTCCAGTGGGGGGTTGCCAACGCTTATTTAGATATTCTCTCGCTTCTGCGATTTGAGTTGTATCAAATAAAGTCTTACTATTACTAGCTTGTGTCCCCGATGTCCCCAAAGTCGAAGTAGTTTTAGTTGCGGCTCTTAATCTGCTGACTAAATTATTATTATTTTTGGATAGAGAGTCCTGATTTGGAGTAGTAATTCCTACAGTCTCCTGCTTTAATTCCGTAGGATAAGGACTAGGAAGTGTATTAGGAATATTGCTAAAACTCTGGTTAGGAATACTGGCAATAGACGGGGGTAGTGTATAAACACTAGAGGGAATATTATTTTTAGTAGAGGGTAAATTCTTGGGTTTGGTGCTATTAATTCCACTTTTAGCAGTAATACCCGAAGAATTGCCTGGGGGATTAGGTACTATATTGATGGGAACTTGTGGAGTAACCGGATAAGACAAAGTATTAGGTGGTATAGTTAATGCAGGTTGAGGTGATGTTTTTGGTGCGGCTGGGATAGTTCCATTGGGAAAGGAAAGCGGTGCTGAGGGTATGGTAGAATTGGCTAGTGGTGGTATTAGCGGTATTCCAGGTGTGTTTAAATTTACTGGTGGTGTTGGCCAAGTATCTGCAATGGTAGGGGAAAGTTCTTTAACTTTTTCGGGGTCAGTGTGGTTGTTTTTGGCTATTTTCTGCTGATTTGGTGAAATTTTCTGGGCATATTGCCAGGTAAATGGGGCTAAACTGGCAGCTACTACCAAAATTGCGGCTATGGGGACCCATTGAGGTAAACTGGGGCGAGTAGTCTCAGTGCTGATAGTTGGTAATACCATCATATTAGATGAGTATTCATCTATTACCGTTGCCAAATCAAATAGTTGTAGTAAACTTAATTCAATCACAGATCCAGATGTCTGGTTAGCAAGATCACCAAGAAACAGTTTATGAGTTAAATTATAACTAGGTTCTAAATAAACTTTTCCTTTGGTAGTTTGGTCGTGAAGGGATGGTATAATTTGAGCAGGAAGGACAGATGTGAGAACATCTTTTGATTCCAGTGCTAATGTTGTATTACTATTATCGGCGTTTGATAAAGTGACACTAAAATCTGCGGTAGATTCTTGGAGAAGTTTTTGAACGTAACTGGTTACAGTATCACATAAAACTTCTAACTGCCGATGATCACCCTGAATCAGGATTTGAGCGGCTTCTGATAGTCCTGGGTGATCAAATTGTAACCGAAAACTCAAATCTCTAATGACATTTTTTTCCACCCAACGGGACAAAGATGAATTTTGCGCCCAAATTTCCAGGGTACAAGTGGGGGCGGTATAGCGACGAATGACGGAATTTGATGAAGACATAACAAATTGCAAAGGAAAAAATAGGTAATTTCGGATTTTAGGCTGAAAATCGAAAATTAAAGCTTATTTTGTGGAAATGTCTATTAGTGCTAACCACAAACGCCGGTGTCCACCAGCAGCACTATAAAAGAGTAAATTTATTAACAGTTTGAGGGCTAATTTCGTAAGTAAGTCTATTGAGGTTGTCGGCTCTTCTTCCATACGTTCTTGGTAAGTATTACAAAAACCATCTATATAATCTCCTAATAAAGCAGTTTGGTGGGGTTTTTGATTATTTGCTGTCATTTGTTCCAATAAACCTACAGCGCGGCGAATTAATTCTTGATGTTGTTTAGCAAGATAGCAAATAATTAGTACGAGCGATCGCGCTTCCTCAACATCTAACTTTTTTCGTCCCCCTTGGCCTTTGCGAAGAGGATTTGATTGACGTAATCGCCATAAAGCCACTCGATCTGGTATTTTGGATTCTAAATTAAGACTAACTGCGGCGGATAGCATTGCTTCTGAACCAATACCAGTTAGGGTTTCTAGCGCCAGTAACGCCAAGTCTAACTGAGTTTTGATATTTTCCCATTGTATTGTACTTGGGGCTGGGATTTGGCTTAAATCCTCCCAAGGTGATTTTGATATAGCGGAATTAGCGGTTGAGTGCATAACTTTTAGCATATTTTGTCAGTGGTCGGTTGTCAGTTGTCAGTTGTTAGTTGTCATTCAACATCTAAAATAAATTATTATTTACTCCTGCTTCCCCTACTTCCCTTACCTCCTTTACTTCTCCTGCCTCCCCTACCTCCCCCGCTCCCTGTTTTATATATGAGCAATAGTAACACCACTACCGCCGTCAGCTTGTTCGGCTGGTTCGTAGTGAGTAACTCTGGGGTGTTGTTGTAAAAAAGCGTGAACCCCTTGCTTGAGTTTACCAGTGCCGTGTCCATGAATAATCCATAAGGGTCCTGGGGCTTCGGAAATGGCTTTGTCTAAGATATATTCAGCATCAGCTACTCTTTTTCCGCGCAAATCTACAGTATTTTTAGAAGTACGAATGGCTGGGGCTGGTGGTGTTGGTATAATTACAGATGGGGTTATTTTAGGTTTAACTACTGATTCTGGTTTTTCTCCATCTAGTGACTCTATATCTTGCAGTTGTACGGTCATTTTCATCAGACCAAAGCGTACGCTAAAATTGCCTTCAACGTCGGGAATTGTTAACACTTCAGCAGTTTGACCTAATTTGGGAATCCGCACGCGATCGCCCAATTTAGGCATAAAACCAGGTTGGATTTTCGGTGGGGGTGCGGCCTCGTATTTTTGAGCAATTTGATTAATGTTGGCGGTGGCCTGTTGGGCATCTTGGGCGTTGGGTGTCCCTTGTTGTAAGCGGCGGATAACTTGGGCAATTTCCCCTTTGGCTTGGCTAATTGCTTGTTGAACGGCGATTTCTTGGGAAGCACGTAAATCTTTTTCTCTGGCTTCTAAAGCAGCGGCTTTGTCAGAAACTTCTTTATACAAGCGTTCCGCTTGACGTAATAATTTTTGGGCTTCTGCGGCTTTGGTTTCCTGGCTGCGGCGTTGCGCTTCTAAACCCGCAATAACTTGATTGACTTCGTCCGTAGCTTCCCCAACTTGGGTTTTCGCTTCTGCTACCACCTCTGGCTTTAACCCTAACCGTAAAGCAATACTCAGGGCGTTGGAACGGCCGGGAATACCCCACAATAGACGATAAGTCGGTGACAGGGTAGTTTCGTCAAATTCTACGGACGCATTTTCAAACCGAGGATCTTCGTATTTGAGGGCTTTAAGTTCGCCAAAATGCGTACTAGCCATAGTTAGTTGGGTATGATTAGCGAGATATTTGAGTAAAGCGATCGCTAACGCACTTCCCTCCGCTGGATCTGTACCTGCACCCACTTCATCAAGTAATACCAGAGATTGGTAATTAATTGCTAAAGGGGAAAAATCATTTTGTCCGGGTTCTAATGCCTCTAAAATTCGACTAATGCGGCGAATATGTCCAGAAAAAGTAGATAAACTCTGTTGTAATGACTGTTCATCACCAATATCAGCCAAAATTTGCCTAAACCAAGGCATTTCCACCGGTTCACGGGCAGGAATAAATAAACCTACCTTAGCCATGACCGCTGCTAATCCCAAAGTTTTTAAAGTTACCGTTTTTCCCCCAGTATTTGGTCCTGTAATTGTGACTACCCGGATTTGAGGACTAATCAATAAATCTACTGGTACTACTGCATTTCCCTGTTCGTGCTGCTGTTGCCAAACTAACAACGGGTGGCGCAGATTCCGCAAGGTAATAATTTCATTTGCTTGAGGATTGACAAAGCGTGGCGGGTTAGCACCTATCCAAAAACTATAACGTGATTTGGCTACCGCTAGATCTAAAGTGGTGACAATGGCTAATAATCTTTCTAAATCTGGTGTAACTTCTGCTACCTTTTCCGTCAAGGTTCGGCGAATTGCTTCCGCTTCAGTTTGTTCTTTTCTAATAATTTGACGTAGTTGATTACCCAATGGTACAACACTATTAGGTTCTATATATAGAGTTGCGCCACTGGTAGAGGTATCATGAACAATACCGGGGATTGCGTCCTTTTGCGGAGCTTTTACAGGTATAACAAAGCGATCGCCTCTTTGTGTAATTAACTGCTCTTGAACCGCTCCCGATTTTGCTTGGATAATATTTTGCAGTTTTTGGGTAATTTGGCTGCGAACTTTCCGCAATTCCCCCCGAATTTCTCCCATTTTCTGACTAGCACGGTCAGTAACTTGCCCACGTTCGTCAATACAACGGTGAATTTCCTGCTCTAATTCCGGGTAAGTCCGCAATTCTGAGACTAAATCGTTTAAAACCGGGATATTTTCCTGATTATCAATAACACGGCGTAAATTTCTTGCACCTGCTAGGGTAGTAGCGATCGCTAAAAGCTCCTCCCCTGGTAAAATACTTTGCAGTGCAGCCCGTTCTAGGGAATCACCAATATCTTGTATACCCTCAAAAGATAATCCCGGATGTAAACGACTTTCCAATTCATAAACTTCTTTAGTTTGCGCTAATAACTGTTCACTTTCTGCCTGAGTTTCAGGAATGGGCAAGTTACGCGCAACTATAGACCCTAACTTAGTTGCCGCAAAGGTAGAAAGGTGCTGGCACAGTCGAGGCCACTCTAGTAATTCTAAGGTTTCAGATTGAATCAAGGTTTCAACAACTAATCTGAAATTATAGTAACAATTTTAGTTGCTCAAAGACTAGATTTTCCAGGATAAAATTTTTCTGGTTTTTTTGTTACAAAAATCGTAACATTGACTAGGTTTTTCCATTTATCCTGGATAATATGGAGAATACAGTCTCATAGCTACCTTAGTGTCTACCAAGTTCACCAATGAACAGAAAACCATATCTGATAGCAGTTACAGGGCTTGCTGTCTTATCTGTACAGGCTCTAGGATCACCGAATGGGTTGGCTTTGACCCCAGCAAATCACTATTCTCAATCTATCATATCTCAAAATTCAGAAGAACAAACACGAATTAAAGTTTATCAAAAAGCCAGTCCCGCTGTAGTTTACATCAACACTGGTAAAGCTTCTGGAAGTGGTTTTATCGTGAGTCGAGACGGATTAATTATTACCAATGCTCACGTTTTGGAAGATGCACCCGCAACCGTGACTGTAATTTTAGAAGATGGTAAACGACTTCCTGCTGACGTAATTGGCTTTGCTAAAAACGGTCTAGATTTAGCAGCCATTAAAATTCGTCACCAGCGGAATTTACCCACATTATCTTTAGCAAAATCAGCCCAAGTAGGACAGTCCGTATATGCTATTGGTAGTCCCTTTGGCTATGACAATCAAAATAATTTTACTGCTGGTGTTTTGAGCAATCTTGACGAACAAGATGGTATCATTAAACATGATGCTAGAATTAATCCTGGTAATTCTGGTGGTCCACTTCTCAATTCCCAAGCCCAAGTTATTGGCGTAAATACTGCTATTCGACTTGATAGAAATGGCAGTAATACTGGTATTAGTATTGCTATCCTGGTAAATAAAATACAACCTTTCTTAACGGCAATTCGTCAGGGAAATATTTCCCGTTTACGGCGCTAATAGTCTGTTGAGAATTGAGACTGGCATAGGCTTCTAGTCTATTTATTTGCAAGGGCAGGCAAGATGCCCACCCCACAGAAATTAAATTGTCCCTTTCCCAAATGAGGAGATTCTTGTTCCTAGCTTCTAGTTTGTCTATCTGGGCAGGCAAGATGCCCACCCCACAGAAATTAAATTGTCCCTTTCCCAAATGAGGAGATTCTTGTTCCTAGCTTCTAGTTTGTCTATCTGGGCAGGCAGGATGCCCACCCCACAGAAATTAAATGTCCCTTTCCCAAATGAGGAGATTCTTGTTCCTAGCTTCTAGTTTGTCTATCTGGGCAGGCAGGATGCCCACCCCACAGAAATTAATGTCCCTTTCCCAAAGTAGGAGATTTAAGAAATGATGAAATTAACATTATTAACCACACTGTTTTTAACCACCACATTAGCATCTACTCCTGTTTTTGCTCAAGAAGATGCTAATAATCAAATTCGCTTTATCTGTTCTACAAGTCGTTACTCCGAAAATGGAAAGTCTGTTCCTACTACTTTTCTTTGGACACCAAATTTCCAAAAAGCAATGGTAACTTGGACATCTGTATTAGGAGGAGTTAAACCACAACAACGTTGTAAAACAGTTTCTCAGAACTTCCAAACAGCTTTTAATAACGGCAGTCTTAATTACGTTACCAATGCTTTTCAAAACGGTAATAAAGTAATTTGTTCTGTGAGTTCAATAGATGGTGATGGTGGTTGTGATACTGTATTATTTACATTGCGACCTCAGGACAAGTCTCAGAATGTTCTCAGACACTTAAACAAACTCTGGTTTGGTAGTAGTGCTACGACCGGACCTCTTATCCAATATTCTGGAGAACGGAAATTTTACATTGATATTCGCCAATTTCTGAATACACCACCAGCAAATAAAATGCAATAATCAATAACCGTAGGGTGCGTTAGGTGCAAACCGTAACGCACCATAACCTATGACAATGCTTAAAAATCGTGCGTTACGCTGTCGCTAACACACCCTACAAATGAAATTTTTTATCCAAATAATACTGATAAACCAAAATGAAACGCTTATTTTTGACCCTCATTTGTACAGGTAGTTTGTTAATTGTTCCCCAACAATTATTACTAATTCCTGCTACCCAAGTTACCGCACAAGAAACTACAAAAAAAGTATTAAGTTCAGCACAATTACAAGATTTAGCCAAATCTATCACCGTGAAAATATTAACTAAAAATGGCAGTGCTTCAGGAACTTTAATTGCCAAAAATGGTAATAATTACACTATTTTAACTAATGATCATGTGATTAATCCAGGGGAATCTTATCGCATTCAAGCACCAGATGGAAAAATATATCCTGCTACTGTCATTAAAGAAAAACCCCCATCTATAAAAAATCAAGATGCAGCTTTATTCCAGTTTCTATCAACAGTAGAATATACCATAGCTACCTTAGGAACTTCCGCACCTATAGCAGTAAATCAAAAAATTGTCGCGGCTGGATTTGTGAATGATAGTGCTAAATTAGTTTTCACAGAAGGACAAATTTCTCTATTACCAGATAAAAGTTTTCAAAGAGGTTATCGCATTGGTTATAATAACAAAATTCAACCGGGAATGAGTGGCGGACCCATATTAAATTATCAAGGTGAAGTTATTGGCATTAATGCCGTTCATGCCTATCCTATTTCTGATAAAATATATACCTATATTGACAATAGTAAACCCAGCGCAGCCGAACGTCAGCAAATGCGTCAATATAGTTGGGGTTTACCGATTTATAGTGTTGCTAAGATAGTCCCGGAATTTGTGGCTAAATCGCCTATAAAGATTGATAATTCGGGTTTGAGAGTAAAAAAAGGTTTAATCCAAAATATTGACCAAATTGCCCAAGAAATTACGGTTTTAATTCCTAATGCTAACTCCACAGATATGGGTTCTGGGGTAATTATTGCCCAGCAAGGTAATATTTATTATGTGTTGACCGCAGATCATGTTATCTGGAATCGTGATGAAAAAAAATTAAAAAATAAGTTAGAAATAGTCGCACCGGATAATCAAAGATATGCTATAAATGTCAGCAATGCGAAAAGAATGCCTGGAGTTGATTTAGCCGTTGTTCAATTTACCAGTAATCAAAAATATCGAGTTGCAACTTTAGCAAATTATAGTTTAAATACTAAAGATCAAAAAGTGTTTGTTTCTGGTTTTCCTGGTAATAAACAACAAAGTAAAAACAAACCTCATCGGATTTTGACGGCGGGAGTTTTGAGCCAACCAGAATTAATCAGGTTGAATACTTATGTAAGTTTCAATAATCAAAGTTCTCGGATACCTGCGCGAATACAAACTGTTTTAAGTGATGGTTATGATCTACTTTATAGTAATATTACTAAAGGCGGAATGAGTGGCGGTGCAGTTTTAGATACCCAAGGAAGATTAATTGGTATTCATGGCAGAGTGGAAGGTGAAATATCACTCGATTTTGATGGTGAAATCAATTTAGGTAGTAGTTCTGGTGTTCCCATTAGGACATTTTTAAATTTAGTTGAACAAGCAGGAATAGATTCAGATTTAAAAGTCGAAACTACTGCACCAGCTACACTAAAAAAATCGGAAGAGGATGTAATTAGTGAATATTTATTACCATTGGATCAAGTTCCTAAAAATAGTGATGATGAAATATTATGGCTAAATTATGCTAATCAACTATGGCGTTCTCAGAAATATGCAGAAGCAATAAAAGCCGTTGATAAAGCGATTAGCAAAAAACCGAATTTTTATCAAGCTTGGTATTTCAAGGGGATGATATTTAGTAGTGAGAAAAAATACCCAGAATCAATTGCTGCTTTTGATAAAGCTCTTAAAATTAATCCCAACTTTGCTCAAGCTTGGAAAGAGCGAAGTCACTCACTATTGCAATCAGATAAATCTTCAGAAGCATTGGTATCTCTAGACAAAGCCATTGCTCTGAGTCCTAATCAATTTGATCTTTACGCTTGGCGAGGTCGTGTGTTGTTTTTCTTACAGCGCTTTCCTGAAGCGATTGATAGTGTAAATCAATCTATTAAAATTTACCCTCATTTTTCTGCCTATGGGATACGAGCTTTTGCCTACCTTTTCCTAGGTGAATATCAAAATGCTATAGCTGATTATACTGAAGCTATTCGTCTTGCTCCTGACAGTGCCTTCTGCTACAGTCTTCGGGGTCTTGTTTACTCTTTATCAAAAGATTATAAAAAAGCTATAGCTGATTATACTGAAGCTATTCGTCTTGCTCCCAACAATGCCGAATACTACAGCAGTCGGGGTAATGCTTACTCTTTATTAAATGATGAAAACAAAGCTACAGCCGATTACAAAAGAGCCGTTAGCATTGAACCAAAGGATGCTGAAGATTACAAAAATCGAGGTAGTGCTTATTTAGGATTAAAAGACTATAAGAAAGCTATATCTGATTTTACTGAAGCTATTCGCATTGCTCCCAAAAATCTATTATACTTTCAATATTACCAGAGTCGGGCTGAAGCGTACTCTTTATCAAAAGATAATAAAAAAGCTATAGCTGATTTTACTGAAGCTATTCGCTTGTCTAATTACTATCTTGGCAAAGCTTCATTATATCTCCAGCGTGCTTCTCAATATTTTCAATTGAAAGAACAAAAACAAGGTATAGCTGACTTTACTGAAGCTATTCGCATTGCCCCCAATGAAATAATTAGTTTAATGAATGTAGCCATTCAATTTGACCCTAAAAATGCCGACGGCTATTTGTCCAGGGGTTTCTTTTATGCTCTTTTAAACAAGTTTCAAGAAGCCACGGCTGATTACACTCAAGCCATTAAAATTGACCCCAAAAATGCAGCATACTATGTTGTTAGGGGTGCTGTTTATGGCGAATTAAAAAACTACAAACAGGCGGTTGATGATTACACTCAAGCCATTCAACTTGATCCTAAAAATCCAACATACTATCGTGATAGAGGGGATAATTATTATGAATTAAAAGACTACAAACAGGCGATTAATGATTACACTCAAGCCATTAAAATTGATCCTCAATATGCTGATACATATCGGAGTCGGGGTAATGTTTATTTGCAGTTAAAAGAATACAAGCAGGCAATTGATGATTACAGTCAAGCTATTAAACTTGACACTAAAAATGCCAATTACTATGCCCGTCGGGGTCTTACTTACCTTCAATTAAAGGACTATAAACAGGCAATTGATGATTACACTCAAGCCATTAAACTTGACCCTAAAAATGCAGGATACTATGCCCGTAGGGGTTTTGCCTATTTTGAATTAAAAGACTACAAACAAGCAATTAATGATTGGACTCAAGCCATTAAACTTGATCCTAAAAATGCAGGATACTATGGTGCTAGGGGTGATGCTTATTTACAATTGAAAGACTACAAACAAGCAATTAATGATTATACTCAGGCCATTCAACTTGATCCTAAAAATGCAATATACTATGGTGGTAGGGGTCTTGCTTACTTACAATTAAAAGACTATAAACTGGCAATTAATGATTATACTCAAGCCATTCAACTTGATCCTAAAAATGCAATATACTATGGTGGTAGGGGTCTTGCTTACTTACAATTAAAAGACTATAAACTGGCAATTAATGATTACAGTCAAGCCATTAAATTAAAACCAGACTTTACCGAAGCCTACTATGTTCGGGGTATTGCTCACTATTTCTTAAAAGACTACAAACAGGCAATTAATGATTACACTCAAGCCATTAAATTAAAACCCGACTATCCCGAAGCTTACACGAACTTAGGTATAGTTTCCTATGAAATGGGAGAAGTAGAAACAGCAATTAATTATTGGCGAAATGCGATCAAAATCAATAGCAATTTTGCAGAAGCACATTTAGCATTAGGTGTAGCCTTGTATGGAAAAGGTGATCAAGAAGCCGGTTTGAAATCGGCAGAAACGGCATTGAAATTAGATAAACGTTATGGAAAGATTGAGTTTCTCAAAGAAAATGGTTGGGGTGAAAAGTTGATAATTAATACGCAATTATTTCTCCAAAATCCCAGAATTAAAGCTTTGATTTAGACAATAGACATTGAGGTAAAAATAATGTAGAGATGTTCCATATAACGTCTCTACAAAAAACCTCTCTACAGAGTTTTTAATTTCTCGCAAATAATAAGTTCAATCAACTGTCATGAAATATTAATAGAATATTAACAATTTACGAGATGGGAGTAATTATTTCTTTTACTAACACATAAGGTTCAACGATCAGAGCATTAAATCGCTTGTTACGGTGGAAATTCCATTCTCCCACTTGATCTACTGTAGGTTTAGCTAATAATTGTTCATCTATCCAATGTTGTACTGAAAGAATATTATCACTAGCGATCGCTTCTCCCACATCTAATAAGTCTAAATTTTCCGCTACTACAATCACTGCATCTTTTTGAACATGGGGAATTAACCATTCCCATTCTGCTTCATCAAGATTTTGCTGTAATTTTTCTCGTAATTCCGACATAATTTGCCACTTTTTTGGTTACTAGTTTGATTTTACAATATAACAACCCAATTGTATGTGAGGCTGCACAGAATCATAAAATCCATTAATTCATGTGTTTTTATCTGGGTTTGTCTACGGTCAATTATTCTTAAAATCTTATTCTATTTGGTATTACAATCATTTTATTAGCTGCTAGAGAATGTAGTTTCAATTAAATATTCAGTAGGTAGTGAGTTAATAAACTGACTTTTGGACTTAGGTTCATTTTTATAATCTTTGAGAAACCAGGAGATAAATAACTGTTTTTTTGCTCTTGTTAACGCTACATAAAATAACCGCTTTTCCTCCTCTAATTGATTATCCCGTAAACTGAAATAACTGGGAAATTCTTGATCACACATACCCGCAATAAAAATATGATCAAATTCTAAACCTTTGGATTGATGAATTGTGATAATTAAAAGCTGATTATTTTCTTGAGAAATTTGATCTAAATTTTTCGCTAAAGCTGTATATTCGAGAATATTTCTTAACGCTGTATCAGGATGTAATTCTACATTATCCTGTTCTTTGAAAATCTTGACTAATCTTTTCAGATTTTCTAACCTGTGTGGTTGATGATTTTCATAAAAATCATATAAACCAGACTCGATTAAAATATTACCTAATAAATCTGCTGGACGTAATTTTTGGCTGGAATTTTTCCAACTGTGAATATCATTAGCTAAAGCTTCAAATTCCTCTCCATAAAGATAAACTAAAGCTTGACGATAATCAGCACGATGTTTAATTAAAGGTATGAGAATTGTTAATAATTCCACAGTTGTACTGGTATCATCAAGAGCGCGATGACTGGGTAATTGATTGAGGTTTAATTGAGTTGCTAAATTTTCTAAACTATAATTATCTGCTGGGATAAATCGTTTTGCTAAATCCCAGGTATCTCCCCATATAAATTGAGGAGTTGATAAACCCAATTTTTGAGCATCAGCTATAATCATTTTAATATCAAAGCCGAGATTATGTCCCAATAAAAAAGCATCACTAATAAATGCTAAAAACTCTATAAATACATCAAGAGCATTTCTCCCATTTGTGGCTAAAAATTCATCACTATAACCATGTATTTGTTCTGAATCTCCCACGGGTATAGTATTTTTAATATAAGCATGAAATTCAGATTTTATCTGACCATTAATCAATTTAATAGCAGCAATTTCAATTACTTGATCTTTACCGGTTATCAAACCCGTAGTTTCCACATCAAAAACAACAATTGTTCCTGAATCATAAGCAGTAATTAAATTACTAAAAGGATCACCATCAATAAAAGTTTGTGTTGAGGCCATATCAGTTAATTTAAAACCACAAACTTCATTTGCCTTGATGATCTTGATGATATGATTAATAGTAAAATTACCAATTCCCCGACTACGACGTAATAACATTCTTAACAGTGAAGTTTCATCAAAAGGATTAATAATAAAACGTAAATAAGCAAGAGTATCTTTAATTTCTTGAAGAGAAAAAAAATGATGTTGTTCAACTGTGATACAGGGAACATTGAATTTTTCTAAGGTTTGGCTAATTATACCAATACGTTTATGATTTCTCGTTAAAACAGCAACTCGATTATATGGAAAATCAGGATTATTTTTAGCTAAACTTTGAATTTGTTTAGCAATCCATTCTCCTTCATCATATTCATTTTTAGCTGCATAAATTGGAATTAGTTCACCATTTTTACAATTGAGTGCAGGAGTTATTTTTGTATGTCTTGTTGCAAAGGAATCAGCAAAACCAGAGGCGGTATTAAGTAAAGTTCTAGTAGCGCGATAATTCCAAGTTAGAGAATATTCTTGAGGTTGAAACTGTTGTTTAAATTGACTGACAACTTTTTCAGGTTCAGAACCTCTCCATTCATAAATAGTTTGATCTAAATCTCCAATTATGGCAATATTACCAGTTCTAGTAGCTAAAGTTGTGACAAGTTCATATTCTGATAAATGAGTATCTTGAACTTCATCTACTTGAATAAAATCAAAACGATTTTCCCATCTTTGTTTAATTTCCGGATAATAGGAAAACAAAGAACGAATATAAAAGATTAAATCAGCAAAGTCTAAAGCATGACGTTCTTGTAATAAATTTTGGTATTTATTAGCTAATTTTGCCTTATATATTCCTAATGGTGCAAATAATTTTTCTAGAGGGTAATTAGGAGATAGTTGTAAATGACTCGCTTTAGTTTTGCAATCTGCTATTTGTGATAATTTATTTTGAGCTTTTTTATCGTCACGTAGTTTAAAAATCTCTTTAACTATTCCTAAGCAGTCAGTATCATCATAAACTACAAAATCTGTTGGTAAACCAATATTTCTCGCTTCTATTCTCAGGATAGAAGTACATAAACTATGAAAAGTTTTAATTGTGATATGGCGAAATTGTTGAGGACACATTTCTGCTAACCGTTTTTTCATTTCTTTAGCTGCGCGGTTAGTGAAAGTGAGACAGAGTATTTTTTCGGGAGGAATACCTTGTTTAATTGCGTTGACAACTCTTGATGATAAAACGCGGGTTTTACCAGTTCCCACGGGAGCTAATATTAATAATGCTCCTTTGATGTGGTTGATGATTTTTAGTTGTTCAGGGTTGGGTTGAGTTTGTGACATAGGAAATATGATAATTTAAACAGTTAACAACGAAACATCAGATATGTGATATTTATTTTTATCTTCAATATACATTAGTAGAGATTTAGCAACATATTCTGCTAATTTAATGGGTACAGCATTACCAATCATTTGTTCTAAATCTGTTTTTGAACCGACAAAAATAAAATCATCAGGGAAAGTTTGAATATAACTTCTTTCACGAGTAGTTAGAGGACGTAAATCTGGTGTTAATGGTGCAACATCTCCGGGATGTTGTTGATAAGTTTTAGGTATTGGTCTATTTACGCCTCTAATAGTTGGACTTGGTTCATCGATAGTAAAAATGGCTCTTCTTTGATAACTTCTAGGATGACGATAATAATATTCAATCCCCAAACTATTTCCTAAATAATCTCTAATGGTTGTATTTTTTTTAGATAAATTAGCTTCTAGATAAGTCTTTAAATTATCATCTTTACCAGCCAATTCTCCTATACAAAAGAATCTCTTTCTCTTTTGTGGTACACCGCATAGACTAGCATCTAATACTTTTTCTGTTAAACCATAACCAGCAGATTTGAGGATTTGCTTAAATTCTTGATATTTGTGTGATTTTCTAAATAATTGTACATTTTCTAAAACAAACCATTGACTAGAAACATTAGCTACTATTTCAGCAAATGTAATACTTAAATCTCCCCTACCTAAATCTTCATTACGCTTACCAGCGCTGGAAAAGTCTTGACATGGTGGACCACCAATAATTACATCAGGTGAGAATTTTTTAAATATTGAATAATTATTATTTACCTGACTCAAATCATATTCAAAAATTGGATGATGAAAATTTTGCTGATAAACATTTATGGCAGATTTCCAGTTTTCAAAAGCAGCGACAATTTGAAATCCACTATTCTGAAATCCTAGCGATAAACCACCACAACCAGAAAATATATCTATGACCTTTAAGGAAGACGATTTCATTTGTATATTCATTAAATTTCCTTTAGTCTATCATCAAAAATTTCTGGATTGCTGAAAATAATAGCATCAAATCTTCTTTCAGGACTTAAAAAGTTTTGCCCTCCTCCTAAAATGATGTTTTTAATTTCTTCTTTGGTAATTCTGGGTTGAAGCAAATTATCACAAGTCATATAAGGACGAGTATTAGAACCACTTAAAGCAAAGGCTTTATCATTCTTGGTGTTATAGGTTAATGTATCAATCACCAATTTATGATTTATTTTACCGACCAGAGCAAATTCATATAACATCTTTGCCAACCAGACAACAGAACGCATAGGTCTTTGAATGGTTTCTTCTGATTTAGCTAATCTTTTAGTGATATCAAAGAAAAGCCTGGTAAAACCAAAGTTACTCCAGATAAAAATATCTAAACAGTTTTGATAAAGTTTAGAAGTTTTACCTACAGTTTTCCATATCGGTTGCATAACTAAGGGAGATTGAATTGCTATATTCTCACTTATTAAAGTATCTAAACTATCTACAATTTGAGGAATAAAAGGCAATACCTGACGGATACTTAACCAATCTTCAATTTGACTACATACGGGTTGAAGATAATTGAGTAATTTATCTCTTGAATTTTCAAATTTATGAGCAATACTCAAAGCAAGATACACAATAGTATCTGGTCTGGTAACAATTTCACAGCCGTATTCATAATCTGGTAACCGATAAGTAGAACTATCAGGTAATGCAGTTAATTTAATTTCTATACTTCGTAAACAAGCATTATCTCTATTAAGATCATGGGTTACTAAATCAACTCGCGGCAATTTACCAACAACTATTTTTCTATAAGGTATATAGTCACTCTCAAAAGAAAAAAATAAATGGGGAGAAAGAGGATCAATACCAAATATTTGAGAAATATCTATTTCTTGATGCTCAATTTTTAACTGTTTGTCCAAGGTTAAATAATTAAGTTTTAAACCTTTCTGATACATACAGCAGTTTCCGAAGTTATGAGGTACAGTTAGTAATAATAAAGATAATACTGTCATGAAAGCATATTCAGTGGATCTCCGAGAAAAAATAGTTGCAGCCCATATTGAGGAA